>CAYLNV010000006.1:0-20234 GCA_964385085.1 uncultured Oscillospiraceae bacterium | reverse complement strand
ATTTGCTTCGCAAGTGATATTGCCCTTCGGACAGTCATTGGCGAATATAATATCACTTTCGCCATAGGCGAAAATATCACTGTGCCGACAGACACAATATCACTCCGACGAAGTCGGAATATCACTAAAAAGCTTTACAGTTTGCTACATTGTTGATATACTATTTACGAGGTGATCACTATGGCCGAAAGTCCCCTGCGTGATAAATCAAAGGAATTTGCTAAACAGATTGTGGCCCTGTGCCGTGAAATTAAATCAACCCACCGTGAATCTGTCCTGACAAATCAACTCCTGCGCAGTGGTACCTCTATCGGTGCTAACCTTCACGAAGCCCAGTATGCCCAGGGCACAAAGGACTTTATCTCCAAATTGGAAATCGCACAGAAAGAGTGCTATGAATCTGAATACTGGTTGGAGCTTCTTTTTGAAACTGGCTATATTCCTGACGCACAATATAAAACTTTGCATAATGCCTGTGGCTCCATCCGAAAAATGTTGATTTCGTCAATCAATACTATTAAGTCTAGATAAGAGGTTCGATATGATAAAGGAACTGTTATTTGAATTCATGTACCTTGTAGAAAATGAGTCTATCGAGATTTATAATGAATTTAGCCTGCAACACGAACTTGGCATTTTTTTGAGGGAAAGGTTAACTGGATATAAAGTACAATTTGAACGAAATACCAGATTTTTTGGCATTAGCGGAACAGTTAAACATGAAATTGATATTGTCATTTATAATAGCAATGAGAAATATGCGATTGAACTGAAGTTCCCTGTGAATAGTCAGTATCCAGAGTAAATGTATTCCTTTATAAAAGATATTTGCTTTATGGAGGAGTTGAAAAACGCGGGATTTAATCATACATATTGTTTGACTGTGGTAAAAGATAAAAATTTCTACTCTGGAACCAAACAGGATGGCATTTATAGGTTTTTTAGAAAATGTATCCCTATTTATGGTGAAATTTTCAAGCCCACTGGGAAACAAGATAGTAGTGTCTTCTTAAATAACGAATACAACATTGAATGGCAGAACAGTGGACTAGAGGCAAAGTATTATATGATTGAGGTCTGATATGGTGTTCTCCTATACAACTAGCTTGGAACCAAATAATGCAGAATTTAAGAAAGCTTGTATTCCATAAAAGAATAAAGCTGAAAGTTCATTGCGACACAATAGCTTTTCGGTTTATCGGGTTCCAAATTCAAAGCCGACGGCATCTATTTTGTTCGTAACAGCCAAAAATCCTGAATGCGAAAGCATTCAGGATTTTTACTTTTTCACTATTAACTCTTCACTTTTCACTCTTCTCTTTCGAAACTTGTCGATTAGGTAATAAGTAATAGTGAATAGTGAAGAAGTAACGGTAAGGACACAACATCGTTTGACCGTTTGCGGTCAACATCATTTTGTGCGAGGCACAAACATCATTCCTCATAGCTGGACACAAAACGAAATTGCGACAAATCGCAAACAGTGTTATGCTTCGCATAAACAGTGTTGCCTTCGGTAAGCGATATTGCGCTTCGCGCAAACGTATGGTATAATTCGGTTAAGGTGATAGGAATAAATGAAGATAGTATAATATGAGCTGTGATTCTTTAGGATTGAGCCGAACATGTCAAAAAGGCATAACCTCACATCGGCATTATCATTGCTTTTAATTGGTGTGTTCGTGTATAATATCATACAGGGGGGTGCAGGAGATGCACAAGGAATATAAACGCATCGAAGCCCATTCGGATCGTGCAATATTGTTCATTCACGGCATAGTTGGAACACCGAATCATTTCAATGTGTTTTTGCCCCTTGTTCCGGAGGAGCTGTCGGTATACAATATGCTGCTGGATGGCCACGGCAAAGGTGTTCGGGATTTCTCCCAAACCTCAATGCAGAAGTGGAAGGACCAGGTTTCTTCTGCGGTGGAGGAGTTATCCAAGACCCATAGGGAAATATACATTGCCGCCCATTCGATGGGATGTCTGCTTGCCATTGAGCAGGCAGTTAACGATCCGCAAATAACCAAACTGTTCTTGCTGGCAGCACCCATGAAACTGCGTCTTAAACCGAAAATGTTTGTAAATGCCCTGAAGGTCTATTCCGGCAGGATCGATCCAAACGATCCGGAGCTTCAGGCAGCAAAGGCCTGTTACGGCATTGCTGATGATAAGAATCTGCTGTATTACTTAGGCTGGATACCCCGGTATCTGGAACTGTTTGCCCAGATCCGCAAGGTTCGGAAAATGATCGGTCAGGTAAAGATCCCCACGGTTGCTTATCAGTCGCAAAAGGATGAAATGGTATCCCGAAAAGCCGGTAAATGCCTTGCGGAGAGCCCGAAGATCTCGGTGGTGGAGCTTGAACGCTCCGGACACTATTACTATGAAGAAAGAGATCTGATCATTTTGAGAGAAGCGTTCAAAGAATTTATTAAGGATACATAGAATATGAAAACGATTGAGTTGATCGCCCAGTTGGTGGGCATGGTCGCGATGATGTTTAATATCTTGTCTTACCAATGCAAGCGTCAAAAAGCAGTCATCGCTTTGCAGCTATGCGGCGGGGCGCTGTTTTCTGTGAATTATCTGCTCCTTGGGGCAGCAGTCGGGGGGATCCTGAACATACTGGCAACTGTCCGGGCGCTTGTGTATCTGTTCAAGGACAAGCTCAAGGCTGACAGAACGCTCTGGTTTGTTGCGTTTGTCCTCTCTTATATAACCGTATATATCCTGAATTTTGCCTTGTTTGGCAAAGAGCCCACTGCGCTGAATCTGATCATAGAGCTGCTGCCTGTGATCGGTATGGTGGCACTGAACATCGGCTTCCGGCTGAAAAATGCCGCTGATGTCAGAAAATGCGGACTTGTCAGCTCTCCTGCATGGCTCATATATAATATCGTGGTGGGTTCATGGGGCGCAATTATTTGTGAAGTACTTACCCTGATCTCTATTTTTGTGGGTATGCTTCGACACGATAAGAAATGATTTTTGAAATGAGAGAAATGTTGTGGGTATTATGGCATCTGTGCAGGAGATCGTTCAGATCTTATCGGATGCCAATGACCTGATGTGGAACATGATACTGCTGACAGTGGCGGTGCTGGCACCTTGTTTTGGTGCTGCAATGTGGAAAACAGAGGATCAATAAACCTGTATAATAGCGGGAGCAAGCCCCCGCCCTACGCGGTGTACCTTCGTAGGGCGGGGGCTTGCTCCCGCCGTTTCGTTATTTAAGATGCTTTGCCGTTATCCTGCTTGCGAAATTGGCTCGGGGTAATGCCAAACCGTTTTTTGAAGGTTTGAGAGAAATAGAACTGATCACAAAAGCCTAAAATAGCGCTTATTTGAGAGATCTTCAGACTGGAGCCAGAGAGGTACTCTTTTGCCTTTGAATAGACCAGATCGTTGATATATTGCCCAATGGGGATGCCCATTTCTTTGCGGAAAGCATTCCGGATCCGGCTTTCAGAGGTGAAAAAATGCTGGGCGATATCAGAGACCCGGAGGGAGCTTCTGGCATTTGCCTGTATATAGATCAGTGTGTTTTTGACAAGCTCCGAATATTGCTTGATGTTTGTTGGCGGGAGGGGGGTGGATTCCTGCAGCCGAACCAATATGGATAATATATGCATTTTCAGCTTGATCTTGTCGTAGTAGCTTTCGGACATCAGAAGCCGGTACAGAATTTCATACTCACCGTCCAGACAGGGGAGGGTGTATATGCTGTCAAGCTGTGCGAAAACATCGTACAATTCCTGGGTGGGAACGGAGATGTGGAAATACACCTTTTCAAAATATGTACTTTCCAGAGCATATTTGACCTCAGCGGGGAGGATGTAGATATTCCCACCCACAAAAGGGATCTCCTGATCCTTGCAGTACAATGTTCCCTTTCCCTCTTTTACAACATAGATCCTTGTGAAGGGGGAGGTGGTATCGTTGCGTCTTTCCCGGTCAATGATCACATGCCGTGCCAAATGCAATGTGATGTTGACATCGTTGAAGGCAGTGCCCGAATAGATATCCATAACAAAAACCTCATATTTAGCGAATAAATTAAATATGGAAAGATAAAAACATGTATGCTAAAATAACCGTGTAATCAAGCGCATATTTACCTTAACACGGATTTGTGATTTTTTCAAGATAAAATGAAATTATAAAAAATATCAGATATCTTCAGCATAGACGATATAAAGATCCAGGATCAGGGAGGAATCATTATGAAAAACGGAATGAAGCGCTTGACTGCAATCATGCTTTTGGTGTGCTTGCTGTCATCCTTTGTTGTGCCTGCGACCTTTGCAGACACAACGGAGGGTAATGAAATCGTATACGATCTTGAAGTATACAATAACGACCGTTATAAGCCTATGATCGGCACCCGGTCCACTTATACCCTCAGCCGAACAGCGGAAGGCGCATTGAGCGGTATCTATACAAAGGGACAGAGCAGTATGTCTATTCTGGCTGCGGACTATCCGGCTGTGCTGAACTGGAAGATCGAGGGGTTCGACAGCAGTATGACCGAAGCGAACCTTACGCTTTATGCGACCAATAACACAGGTATGCGTATCCAGAAGCCGGCAAGTGATACAGCAGCAGGCTGGATCGCATTTCGCCTGAATGTTCCTCAGGCCGGTACATATGACCTTGGCCTTGTTTCAGAAGGTCCTGCCCATACACATAATGCCACGGCATATGTGTTCCCTGCAGATGCGGACCAGATGTCTGAACAGACCATTGAAGATAAAATGACCGATTCCAATATGATCGGTTCTACGAATACAACAATAGAAGAACTGGTTACGCTGACTTATAGCAATGTGGAGATCGCTTCCGACGGTGAGTACATTCTGGCACTGAAAATGTCGGAAACTACCGGCAAGACGACCCTTTGGCTGTCTCAGATCACCTTGAGCGCAGTGTCAGAAAGCGGTGAAACGACTGCGGCCACGACTGCCGCGGCAACCACCGAAGCAACAACGGTTGAGACCACCGCAGCAGCTACTACTACCGAAACGACCGGAGAAACCACTGCACCCGGCGGTTCGGATAAGGTCTATACCGACGGTGTATACGACATTGAGCTGTATAACTATGACCGCTATCAGCCCATGGTAGGCACAAGAGATACCTTTGCACTCAGCAGAGGTGCAGAAGGCGCTTACGGTAGTGTCTACACCTCTGCAAATCTCGGCTATGAGATCATTGCAAACGACTATGCTTCTGATGTTCTTAATTGGAAGGTAGAGGGCTTTGACAGCACGATGGGTTATGCGAACATTACCCTCTATGCGAAGGCAAACACCGGCGCACGGATTCAAAAGCCTGCAACCGATGAGGCTGTCAGTGGTTGGGTGGCATTTCGCATTGCCCTTCCGGAGGCGGGCAAGTATGACCTGAGCCTGACCACAGAAGCCAGTTGGGGAGCGCACAATGTTTATGTTTTCCCTGCAGACAGCGCAACGATGTCTGAAACGGCTATTGAGGAAAAGCTGACTGAGAACAACCTTGCAGCGATTGCAGCGGCAACATCCGGTCATACTGCGGATGCTCCCTATACAGCTACCTATCAGTCGGTGGACTTCACTGCTGGCGGTGCGTATATCATTGTGCTGAAAATGCCGGAAAGTGCTGGCAAGACAACGATCTACCTGTCCCAAATGGCATTAACGGCCGCAACCGACGGTGAAGAACCTACCCAGCCCACCACCCAGCCTACAGAGCCTGAAGAAGAATTGATCCCCGGCGGCGCAGTCACAGAAAACTTCTTCGATATGGAGCTGTACCACTATGAGGCATTTGCCAATATGGCAGGAGTAGAGCTCGGCTATACAAAGGACTATAATGCAACAGATTCTGTACAGGAGTATCTGGCAAAGAGCTATCCTGACAATGTCAACTGGCAGATCGAAGGCTATACAGAAGGCGGAATTCTCTATTTCCGGGGAAAGACCAAGCAGGGTCTGCGGGCAGAGGTTGGCGCCGGTAATTACCTTGCTCTTCGCCTGAATATCACCAAGGCTGCAAACTATCACATTTCCTTCAATAGCTGCTACAGCTATGCTTACACAGCAACTGCTTATATGATCCCCGCACCGGAAGCGTCTATGACCGCTGACCAGATCAAGGCAGCCATTACAGATAGTAATAAGCTGGGTGCAATTAATATTACTTCCGAAAACCGGAAATCCACCGTTCTGGATTATCCCATCGATGCAGCCGGTGAGTATATCGTGATCCTGGTTGCCGGTGAGAAGGACCGCATTTACCTGAGCAGCATTGGGCTTACCGAGGTGGGCGCGGAAGTGCCCAAGGAGCCTGTGGACAAGGTAGTATACGACTTCGATCTGGTTGGTATCCAATCGGATATTCGTCAGAGTGGCTTCTCCAACTGGTACGATGCAGAAACGAAGACCATGCGGATCTCCCAGAAGGTTGCCCAGTGGTACGATGAGGATGTGCTCCAGTGGAAGTACGAAGGCAGAAGCGAAACGGCAATTACTGAGGCGATCCGAGAAAACTATCTGCGGTTCAAGGCAACAGAGGATATGATCGAGGTGGACGATGCCTGGAACGCTTTTCGTCTGGAAGCTCCCGGCGCAGGCACTTACGATGTGCGGCTGACTGCAGTGGGAAATAACACCGCTGTTCTCAATATATACCTGATCCCTGCGGTTACCGGTGTGTCTATGACCACAGAGCAGATCCAGGCAGGTATGACCAAGGATAACCTGCTGATCTCCAAAGCGCGGATCAGCGGTGAGGATACCTTCTACTTAGGGGAATATACCTTCGGCACAGAGTACGAATATGTGCTGGTGCTGGAGTTTGTCAGAGGTACAAGACTGAACCTGACAAAGATCGAAGTAACCAGGGACGGTCTGGTGGCAGACGGAACACTGCCGGTAGGCAAGACCTATAACGGCATTGTGTACGATCTGGACCTGGCGGACTCCTTTGATGGCATTTTCTACGGCAAGTCCCGCTTTGACCTGCCGGATGTATACAGCCAGGTGCAGGCCCGCTGGTCCAGCGGTGCGAACTGGAAGTTTGAAGCCTTCAGCGATGGCTTCCTGGGATCGACCACCGCAAGCGGCGAAATGCCCAATACTGAGACCCGTTTTTACAGCACCACCGGTATGCGTCTGTACGGTGAAAAGGATAGCTGGGTAGCCCTGCGGATCAAGAGCCCCGGTGAAGGCGACTTCACTGTAACCCTGAATCACGCAGTCTGCCCCAACAGCGGCACACTTGCTATGTATGTTCTGCCCGGTGATACTGCCGCAGAGGATATCTGGAACGCAACCGACCCCGCTAACCGTATTGGTAAGGTGGTCCTTACCAATGCCACCGGTGAGACCGGCACAGAGGATGGCTTTACATCCTTTGTGGGCTACTTTAACTTTGAAGCGGGCAAGGAATATATCCTTGTACTGGAGTGCTACGATAACTCCATGTACGAGCAGTCCCTGTGCTATATGAACCTGTCTCAGATCATTATGGAGAAGGGCATCATTGAGCAAGAAACCTCTGAGAACAATGTGGCAATGCCCATCGTCGTGGCCGAGAATGTTGTTAAGGTCGCTGACGCTGGTCAGTACAGTGCCGTTTCTGAAGTGAACGGTCATGACTACTATTTTGTCAACCTGGAAGGCGGCACACTGCTGGTTTATGATCTGGATACAGCAGAGCTGGTGGACGAGGTGGAGATCGGTGTCCGATACGGACGGTATATGTCAGTTGCCCCGGATGGAAAGGTCTGGATCGTAGGCGACCTGAAGAAGCTTGTTTGTTACGATCCCTATACACAGACTGTGGATTTCAGCCCCAATATCCAATCGGCACTGGGGTATAAGATCATCTGTGTGCGTGCCATTACCTTTGATGAAAACGGCATTGCTTATTTCACCCTGAATACCTGTAATGTGATCCGTTATGATCCCGCAACAAAGGAATTTACAGACCTGGGTGAGCTTGTGGAAGGCTGTACATATTCCAGCGGCATCGTCTATCACAAGGGCTACCTGTATGTGCCCTATTACAATCCCGATGTCAGCAGCCATATTGTCAAGTATAATGTGGAAACCAATCAGATCGAGGGAATGACCGACATCTACGATATGATCAAGCTGAACGGTGTTGACATTACCGGTTTGGGTGTTGTTGGCGATAAATACCTGATGTGCGGCAGTAACTACGCAACCGAGAGCGCGTTGGCGATCGACATCAACACCATGGAGCTGGTGGAGGTGGACCTGCCCGGCGGCCTGAACCTGGGTGTTACTGAGGAGATCGACGGCAAGCACTATCTGGTCTGCATCGGTTATGGCCTGTACGAATACGATGTGGAAACAGGTGTGTTCTCCAAGAGCGCCGGCTTCGGCAACAGCGGCATCGGCTTCCGTACTGCGGGACAGCAGGGCGGCAGCTCTCTGGTTACCATTGACGGTGAGCGGTGTCTTATGACCTATACTGCCTCCGGCGCGCATCCCAGATTCTACAATCTGGATAAGATGGAATATATTTCCTGGGACAGCCTGGTTTACGGTGTGGGCGGCGGCTCTGATGTTAACAGTATGACCGTGGGACCGGAAGGCTCCAATGAGATCTATGCCGGTACCTGGAATACAGAGTATTGCTTCATTTACAATACAGAGCTGGGCGAAGTAACATTGCAGTATGAGACCGTAGGCCAGACCGACAGTATGATCTGGTATAACGGCAAGCATTACGCAGGCAACTACTCCTCCACAACTCTGAACGAGATTTATCCCGAGACCCTGGAGATCATTCAGCGGTTTAAGCTGGACCATGATCTGACCGGTCAGCTTCGGCCCCTGTCTATGGCAGCCGGCGGCGGATATATCTTCGTTGGCACGATTCCCCAATCCAGCGATAACGGCGGTGCGATCACAACCTATAACACTGCTACCGGTGAGTGGCACTGTGAACGGAATATCATTCCCGACCAGTCTGTTGTAGGCATTGCTTACCACGATGGGCTGGTGTTCTGCGGCAGCTCCCGTGCCGGTGGTACAGGTGCTGAGTCTGCAGGCGAATCGGCAATGATCGCTGCCTATGATTATGAGAACAATGAAGTCCTGGCATACCTTGATCCCAGAGACTATATCTCAGGGCTGACCAGTCAGGTGGAGTATATCTACGGTCTTGCAGCCGATCCCAAGGCAGAGGAAAATGGCCGTATTTGGGCGATCGCTTCCGATGTGCTGTTCTGCTTCACCTTTGACAGAGAGTCCAAGACCTTTAAGGTACAGGAAGTGCTGTCCTTCAGTAAGGTCAATCAAAAAACCGGCGGCGGTTTTAGCTGGCGGCCGATCACAGTACAGTTTGATGTAGAAAGAAACTGCATCTATGCCACCTTTGCCAACGGCGGCGGCTTCCGCTGTGTGGAGATCGCAGATTGGGATGCACCTGTTGGAAGCGTTCAGGTAGCAAACAGCGAACGCTTGATGGGCTATATCCCCACAAGCTTTGTGTATGGCGAGGACGGTAATATCTACTTTGGTATCAGTGGTGGCGACCTGTGGATGCTTCCGCTGAATGTAACAGAGGAAGACTGGGCCATCGCGGCGCAAGTGGACCAGATGATCCTGGCGATCGACGAAAATGTGGTTTCGCTGGAAACCGAGGCTGCCATTAAGGAAGCCCGCTCCGCTTATGAGAATCTTAGCTGGTACTATAAGGCACTCGTGCAGTACGAGGAGCTTTTGAAGGAACAGGAAACGGATCTATTGGAGTGCAGGATCGATACCATTGCAAATATGGATATCACCGCAGATTCCCTTCCTGTGCTGCAGGAAATGATGGATACCTACGAGGGCATGAACACCCGTCAGCAGCGCTATACCAAGAACTATGAAGCCTTGAAGGAAGCCTACAATACATCCTCTGATCTGAATGATCAGCGCGCCGCTGCAGCTATGCAGAAGCGTGTGGATGCGCTGAAGGACCTGTTCCCCCTGACGCTGGAGGATGAACCCGAGGTGGTAGGTGTCCGCACGGACTTTGATGCGCTGACCGGCTCACAGAAGCTGTTGGTGGATACCACGATCCTGAAGGAAGCGGAAGCACAGATCGCAGCTTTGAGAGCAGAGTTTGTCAAGTATGTTGAGACCTTGATCCAGGCGATCCCCGGAGAGATCACGCTGGATGCTGAGCCTGCGATCACAGCGGCCAGAGAAGGTGTTGATAAGCTGTATGTGCTTGAATTGAAGGAAATTTCCTATTCCAAGCTGGAAAGTGCGGAAGCAAAGCTGAGAAGCCTGAAGAAAGCCAAAGGAGAAGCGGATGAGGTCGACCTGCTGATCAAGGAGATCGGTATCGTTACCCTGGGCGATGCAGAGCGGATCGCAGAAGCGCGGGATGCATACGATTCTCTGAGCGATGCTGCCCTGAGCTTCGTTACCAGAGGCAAGAAGCTGGTCCGTGCCGAGTGGACGCTGAAGTTCCTGCAGACCTGGGGCATCCCGGCGATCACCATTGCCAACGCAGGCATTGTCTTTGCAGTGCTTTGGTTCGTACCTTCCTTCCGCAATAAGGTCTTCAAGACCAGGAAAAAGGAAGAGGAAATAATTGACAATTGACGATGGACAATTGACATTTGACATTTAACTTGCTTGTCTCCCATCCCAAATAGCGAAGGCCCGGTGAAGCGAAGCTCCACCGGGTCTTTGCTGCCTGTAAATCTGGTCATACTTTTTTAACGCAAATTGACGCTTGCGTTAAGACCAGATTGTGTTAGAATAGGAAAAAAAGGAGGAATCCATATGGCATATCCGAAAATTTTAACGGTGCAGGATATATCCTGCGTTGGTCAGTGCTCCCTGACTGTGGCACTGCCGATCATTTCCGCCTGCGGTGCAGAGACCTGCGTGCTGCCCTCTGCAGTCTTGTCTACTCATACTGCCGGCTTTACGGGCTTTACCTTCCGGGATCTGACAGAGGATATCCCTGCCATCAAGGACCACTGGAAAAAGGAAGGGATCTTCTTCAATGCCATTTACACAGGTTATTTGGGAAGCACCCGGCAGGTAAGCATGGTGGCAGAGCTGTTTGAGGAAGTCAGCGCCCCGGGATGCTTAAGGATCGTAGATCCGGCTATGGCGGATCACGGCAAGCTGTATCCTGCTTTCGACAGTGCCTTTGTGGAGGCGATGAAGGAGCTGTGCAGTCAGGCGGATTTTGTGATCCCTAACCTGACAGAAGCCTGCTTCCTGACGGATACAGAATATAAAGAGGATTATGACCGGGCATATATTGATACGATCCTTGATAAGCTGACCGCTCTGGGCTGCAAGAATGTGATCTTCACCGGCATTTCCTATGCCCCCGGCAAGACCGGTGTCGTGGTGTATGAAAAGGGACAGTATGCCTATTATGAGCATGAAATGCTTCCCAATAGCTGCCACGGCACAGGTGATATTTATGCGTCTGCTTTTGTTGGTGCCCTGGTTCGGGGGAAGAAGGCTTTTGAAGCTGCCAGGATCGCAGCGGATTATACGGTGGAGTGTATCAAAGCAACGGCAGCGCTGGACAACCACTGGTATGGGGCTGCCTTTGAACCAGTTTTGGGAAAACTGATCAATATGCTGGCATAAGTACAAAAACATAGAAAAGGTCTGTTGCAAAATCTCGCGTTTTGCAACAGACCTTTTTTATGTAGTTTACTTTTTCATAGCCTGTGAAATCGACTGTGGCAGGGGCGTGTCGCATAGGATCTCATCAATATCCGACACCCTGCAAAGGGTATTAAGGAAGGTGTGGCCGATCTTGCTGCTGTCGCAAAGTAAAATACTGCGCTTCGCTTGCCGCAGCATAGCCTTGCGCAAGGTGTTTTCCTCCACAGATTTATCCGTAAGTATTCCGTCCAAAGATAGTCCCCGGCAGGAGAAAAACACAAGATCAGCATTGTAGCTGCGAACTGTATTTTCTGCGTCATCGCCAATAAAAGCAAAGGAATGGGTGATCATCCGACCGCCGGTGCAGATGGTCTGAATACCCATTTGACCCAGCAGAACAGCCGCCTTTGCTGAGCTTGTGATCACGATCAGGTCGTTAAAATCTCCCAGATAGGGGATCACACTGTACGCACTGGTGCTGGCATCCAGCATAATGATATCTCCGTCCTTAACCAGCTCCGCTGCTTTTCTGCCGATAATATCCTTGGCGCTGTTTTGCTCCTGCTCCCGCAGGAAAATGGGGATCTGCTTGTCGGCGGGGCTTTTGCGCAGCTTAGCACCGCCGTGGGTGCGGATGATCTTACCCATGCCTTCCAGCTTTGCCAGATCCCTTCGCAAGGTCGGCACGCTGATATATAGTTTGTCTGCCAGCTCCTGTACCCGCATGGAATCCTTTTCCAGCAATGCATGTAAGATCCGTTCTTCTCGTTCATAAAAGGGCATATCCGTTACCTCGTCAGAAAATTAACAAAACGATCATTATTTCGCTCAATTACTGTTTGAAAGTTTCGACTAAACCGGGAAATATTGACAATTATTGAGCGGTTTAATAAGATGTTACCATACAGTGAACAAAAATGCAACTGCAGAGTTTGCAAAAGAGAGGAAGCATTTAAATGTATGATGTGTTGATCGCCGGTGCCGGTGTTACCGGCGGTATGCTGGCCAGAGAGCTTTCCGGGTATCGATTAAAGGTGTGCCTGCTGGAAAAAGAAAACGATGTGGCTATGGGCGCTTCCCGGGCCAACAGCGGTATTATCCACGGCGGCTATGACCCCATTCCCGGCACGCTGAAGGCGAAGCTGAATGGAGAGGGTGTGGAGCTTCTGTACCGTGCTGCGGAGGAACTGGCAGTACCCCATGCCCGTAACGGTTCGATGGTCTGCGCTTTTTCGGAAAAAGAAAATGAAACCCTGAAGGCACTTCTGGAAAGAGGACATAAAAACGGCATTAACGACCTTATACTGTTGACCGGAGATGAGGCGAGAGAACGCGAACCGGAGCTGTCGAAGGAAGTAACCGGTGCATTGCTGGTAACCAATGCAGGTATTATCTGCCCCTATGAGCTGACGATCGCTGCCATCGGCAATGCTATGGACAACGGTGTGGAGCTGAAGCGCAACTTCTGTATTGCGGAGATCATCAGGGATGAAAACGGTTTTACTGCGGTCTCCGAAGCAGGGGAGAAGGTGCGGGGCAGATATCTTGTTAACTGCGCCGGCGCTTATTCTGACCGTGTGGCAGAGCTGGCCGGCGACGGCTTCTTTACTATCATTCCCCGGGCAGGCGAATACTTGCTGCTGGATAAGGTGGAGGGCAAGCGGGTAACACATACCATTTTCCAAGTGCCTACCAAGGCCGGAAAGGGGATCCTGGTTTCTCCCACTGCAGACGGAAATCTTCTGGTTGGTCCTACGGCTGTCCATGTGGACGGACCGGGCAGTAAGGAAACGACCCCCGAGGGTCTGCAGACTGTTGCCAGGCTGGCAGCCAGGAGCGTGCCGGGGGTGGACCTGCGTCAAGTGATCACTTCCTTTGCCGGTGTTCGGGCCTCTGAAGCCCATGATGACTTTATTATCAAGCCATCGGAAAAGGTGCGGGGCTTGATTCATGCGGCAGCCATCGACTCTCCGGGCTTGACAGCCTGCGCAGCGATCGCCCGGTATGTTGTGGAGATCCTTGCACATCAGGGCCTTGATCTTGTCAGAAAAGATAATTGGAACGGTCGTCGGGAAGACCCCTTTGCCTTCCGGAAAATGACCGATGAACAGAAGGACGCTTATATCAGGAAAAATCCTGCCTACGGCAAGATCGTTTGCCGCTGTGAAACTGTCAGCGAGGGTGAAATTCTTGAAGCCATTCGCACAAACCCGAAAGCGACAGATATAGATGGTGTAAAGCGCCGCACTCGGTCCGGTATGGGTCGGTGTCAGGGCGGTTTCTGCTCCCCCTATGTGATGAAGCTGATCGCCCGGGAACAGAACATCCCCATGGAAAAAGTAACCAAGTCCGGCAGTGGCTCTGAACCGCTGATCGGGAGAATTTGAGGAGGGCAGCTATGAAGCAACATGATATTGTGGTTGTGGGCGGCGGTCCTGCGGGCATGGCAGCAGCCGTTGCTGCCTACGATGCCGGTGTGAAGGATGTTGTGATATTGGACCGTGAAGAGGATATTGGAGGTATTCTGCGTCAGTGCATCCACAGCGGCTTCGGTCTGCATAAGCTGGGCCGTGAGCTGACCGGACCGGAATATGCGGATGTGTATAAGCAGCAGGTCCTGGAAAGAGAGATCCGGGTCTATTACGAAACCACCGTTACAAGGGTCAGCCCGGAAAAGGTGGTTACAGCACAAAATCGGGATGGTATTTTAAAGCTGCAGGCGAAGGCTGTGATCCTGGCCATGGGCTGTCGGGAGCGCAGCCGTGGTGCGCTGAATATCAGCGGAACACGTCCGGCAGGTGTTTACAGTGCCGGCACGGCCCAGAAGCTCATTAACTGCGAAGGCTATATGGTCGGTAAGCGGGTAGTCATTCTTGGTTCCGGTGATATTGGGCTGATCATGGCCCGCAGACTGTCTCTGGAGGGCGCAAAGGTAGAGGCTGTGTGCGAGCTGATGCCATACTCCGGCGGCCTGACCCGCAATATCGTCCAGTGCCTGGAGGATTTTGACATTCCTCTGTACCTAAGCACCACTGTTTGTGAGGTCCACGGCAAACAGCGGGTTGAAGGGGTTACCATTGCCCGTGTAGATGAAAACCGTCAACCGATCGAAAAAACAAAGCGGTACATTCCTTGTGATACACTTCTTCTGTCGGTGGGTCTTATTCCGGAAAATGAGCTGACAAAGACGGCGGGGATCGCCATTGATCCTATAACCGGCGGCGCGGTAGTGGACGAGAACTGCCAGACCGGCATAGAAGGTATTTTTGCCTGTGGCAATGTACTGCAGGTCCATGATCTTGTTGATTACGTTTCCGAGGAAGCAGAGCGGGCAGGCATGGGCGCAGCAAAATATGTACAGGGCGAAAACCGGACAGATAAGTGGGCATCCACCCGCCCGGGGGATGGTGTGCGCTATGTGCTGCCCCAGAAGATCCATGTGGATGGGGAGCAGGAGGTGTCTTTGTTCTTCCGTGTAACCCGCCCCTTTGGAAAGGTAAAGCTGTCTGTCCGCAGCGGAGACCGGGAGCTGGTTGCCGCCAAGCGGCTGAAGGCTGCCCCCGGAGAAATGGAAAAGCTGACATTGAAGCCGGAGCACATGGCTGCAGTAAAAGAAGAGATCACAGTATGGGTGGAGGAATTGGAATGAAAAGACAGATCACCTGTATCGTCTGCCCCAGAGGCTGCCTGTTGACGGCTGAGGAGCTGGGTGGTAAAATAACAGTTACAGGCAATAGCTGCCAAAGAGGTGAGCGGCATGCCATCGATGAATGTACCGATCCGGTCCGTTCCCTGACTGCAACCGTCCGTGTCCGTAACCGGCAGGATACCATGGTAAGCGTAAAATCTGCTGACCCCATGCCCAAGGGAAGTATGCTGGAAGCAATGGCCCAGATCCGGGAAATTGCAGTCGATGCACCTGTAAAGATCGGTGCTGTGCTTCTGAACGATGTGTTCGGAACGCAGATCATTGCCACAAAGGAGATCCGCTGATGGATAAAAAACAACTGCTCTGCGCCAAAAAGCTGTTTCTGTTCGATCAGGACGGCACGCTGTATCTTGGCAGTCAGCTATACCCCTTTACCATTCCTATGCTGAATAAGATCAAGGAAACCGGCAGACGGTATATGTTCATGACCAATAACTCCTCCAAGAGTGTTGCTGACTATATTAAAAAGCTCGGTAACATGGGGATTCAGGCCAACCGTGAGGATTTTATCACATCCTCTCAGGCCACTGCGTATTATCTGAAAAAACACCTTCCCGATAAAACCTTGTATGTCTGCGGAACAAAGTCCCTGATCCAGGAGCTGGAATCCCAGGGCTTCCAAACCACCACCGAGCTTGATAAGGTAGAGTGCGTAGTCATGGGCTTTGATACAGAGCTGACCTTCCGAAAGCTTGAGGATGTGAGCAAGCTCCTTTTGACCCGCCCGGAAATACCCTATATTGCTACCAATCCGGATCTTGTCTGCCCCACAGAGTATGGCAGTGTGCCGGATTGCGGCAGTGTTTGCGAAATGATCTATAATGCTACCAAACGGCGGCCGGTGGTCATCGGTAAGCCCAGCAGCCTGATGCCGGAGCTGGCTATGGAACACGCAGGCTTTACCAAAGAGGAAACAGCAGTGGTGGGCGACCGGATCTACACCGATGTAAGATCCGGGCTGAACGCAGGTATCACCGGAATTTTGGTTCTGAGCGGCGAAACGACTCTTGAAATTCTGGAAGCATCTGAGGATAAGCCCCATCTGGTGCTCCGGGACTGCAGCGAGATATTGGAAGCCCTGTCCGCTGAGTAAAGAAATATGTCCGCCAACGCTTGACAAAAATGGTATGTTATGCTACAATTCTGTAAACCGTTGAGGAAGAGTGAGTAAGTGTTCTTAAGCTTCTTTCAGAGAGCTGCAGTTGGTGGGAATGTGGCAGAAGTGGGATCACAGAATGGACTTCCGAGGGCAATCAGAACCGGGAATTCCCACAGTATGTGCGACGGAGCTGGCCTCTCCGTAATCAAAAGCCGGCATGTGTCAGCATGCATGAGTGGGCGCAGCTTTGCGTCAAGCCGGGTGGCACCGCAGGAGTATTCATCCTGTCCCAGCTTCGATCTGGGACAGGATTTTTATATTGTTTGTGCCTAAAAACATCTTGTTCCCAGAGCAGCGGCCCTTTTGCCATGGCTCTACACAGCAAGTGTCTTGAAATACACAAAGTATTCCTGCAACCCTTGCTGCTTGATCCGCGGCAAAATTACGCGCTGTCTGAGAAACGATCTGTTTTTAGGCCCAAACTTTGTTTGTCTCAATGTAGTATTTGATTGAAAGGGGAATGTATCATGGAAAAGAAAATACCTTACAAGATCTATCTGGAAGAAAGCGAGATGCCTAAGGCATGGTATAATCTGCGGGCGGACATGGTCAATAAGCCTGCGCCTTTGCTGAATCCCCAGACCCACGCGCCTATGACGGCAGAGGATCTGGCAGGGGTGTTCTGTGATGAGCTGATCAAACAGGAGCTGGATGATACCACTGCTTATGTGGAGATCCCGGAGGAGATCCGCAATTTCTATAAGATGTACCGACCGGCACCTCTGGTACGGGCCTACTGTCTGGAAGAAAAGCTCCAGACCCCTGCTAAGATCTACTATAAGTTTGAGGGCAACAACACCTCCGGCTCCCATAAGCTGAACTCTGCCATTGCCCAGGCTTACTACGCAAAGAATCAGGGCTTAAAGGGTGTTACGACCGAAACCGGCGCAGGCCAGTGGGGCACCGCCCTGAGCATGGCCTGCTCCTATCTGGGCCTTGACTGTAAGGTATACATGGTCAAATGCTCCTATGAGCAAAAGCCCTTCCGTCGTGAGGTCATGCGTACCTACGGTGCGTCTGTAACACCCTCTCCGTCTATGGATACAGCGGTTGGCAGAAAGATCCTTGCAGAGCATCCCGGTACCGGCGGCAGCCTTGGCTGTGCCATTTCCGAAGCGGTGGAAGTGGCTACCAATACAGAAGGCTACCGCTATGTGCTGGGCAGTGTGCTCAATCAGGTCATGCTGCACCAGTCTGTGATCGGTCTGGAAGCCCTGGCGGCTATGGAAAAGTACGATATCAAGCCGGATGTGATCATCGGCTGTGCCGGTGGCGGCTCTAATTTGGGCGGTCTGATCGCACCCTTTATGGGTAAAAAGATCAAGGGCGAGCTGGATTGCCGCTTTGTTGCGGTTGAGCCTGTATCCTGTCCGAGCCTCACAAGAGGCAAATATGCCTACGATTATTGCGATACAGGCATGGTCTGCCCCCTGTCCAAGATGTATACGCTGGGAAGCTCCTTTATGCCTGCCGCCAACCATGCCGGCGGTCTGCGGTATCACGGTATGAGCTCCACACTGTCCCAGCTTTACCACGACGGCCTTATGGAAGCGGTTTCTGTAAAGCAGACAGAGGTCTTTGAAGCTGCGGAAGCCTTTGCCAGAGTGGAGGGCATCCTGCCTGCGCCGGAAAGCAGTCATGCCATTAAGGTGGCGATCGATGAAGCTATGAAGTGCAAGGAAACAGGGGAGGAGAAGACCATTCTGTTCGGTCTGACCGGAACGGGCTACTTCGATATGTATGCCTACGAAAAATTCCATGACGGCAAGATGACAGATTATATCCCAACGGATGAAGAACTGGCAGAGAGCCTGAAAAATCTGCCGGTGGTTGAGTAATAAAAGGGCGCATTGCATCATTTTGCAACGCGCCCTTTTATTGCAGCCCGTGTTTGTGTATGCACATTTGATACCCTCATCTCATATAATAAGACGATGCCCTTAGGAAGGGAGAAGGCGGCATAACAAGAAAGTGTCAGATCTTGTAAGAAGACATATGATGGAATACAAGATGAATATGAGGAGGGGTTATATTGAATAGATACAATGGTTTCGAGGACGGGAATTGCGATTCTCAATTCGATGATCATGGGTGTAAGCGACACCATTCCCAAGAGTATGACTGTAAAGAAAGGGAGTGCTGCAACTGCGTAAATTGTCCTCCAGGACCGCAAGGACCTGTTGGTCCAAGGGGACCGGTGGGTGAGACCGGTCCTGTTGGTCCGCAAGGACCTATTGGTGCAACAGGGCCTGCCGGATCGCAAGGTCCTGTTGGTCCGCAAGGGCCTGCCGGTGCAGCCGGACCTGCAGGTGCGCAAGGTCCTGCCGGTGAAACAGGCCCAGCCGGTCCGCAAGGTCCTGCCGGTCCTCAGGGTGCGACTGGTGCAGCCGGGCCTGCAGGCGCACAAGGTCCTGCCGGTGAACCCGGTCCTGCTGGTCCTCAGGGTCCCATCGGAGAAACCGGTCCTGCAGGCGCACAAGGTCCTGCGGGAGAAACAGGCCCAGCCGGTCCGCAAGGTCCTGCCGGCCCTCAGGGCGCAACCGGTGCAGCCGGACCTGCGGGTGCACAAGGTCCTGCCGGAGAACCCGGTCCTGCCGGTCCTCAGGGTCCCATCGGAGAAACCGGTCCTGCTGGTCCTCAAGGCCCGGCCGGTGAACCCGGTCCAGCCGGTCCGCAGGGTGCTGCCGGTCCTCAGGGCCCTGCCGGTGCAGCCGGACCTGCAGGCGCACAAGGTCCTGCCGGTGAAACGGGCCCAGCCGGTCCGCAAGGCGCTGCCGGTCCTCAGGGTCCTGCCGGTGCAGCCGGTCCTGCAGGCGCACAAGGTCCTGCGGGAGAAACAGGCCCAGCCGGTCCACAAGGTCCTGCCGGCCCTCAGGGTCCTGCCGGTGGAGTGCTCAATTTTGCCGATTTCTATGCGCTAATGCCGCCTGATAACGCTGCAACCGTCGCACCCGGTACGGATGTCAGTTTCCCGCAGGACGGACCGAACAGTGGATCTGGTATTGCCAGAACCGGCCTTAGTTCCTTCAATTTAGCCGAGATCGGTGTCTATCAGGTTCTGTTCCAGGTTAGCGTCTCCGAGGCAGGACAGTTGATCTTGACTTTAAATGACGAGGACCTGGCATATACGGTTGCAGGCCGCGCAACGGGAACATCGCAAATTGTTGGGATGGCAATTGTAGAGACAACAGTTATCAACTCCATTTTAACAGTACGAAATCCCGCAGGGTCTGCAGCAGCGCTGACGATCACACCTATGGCAGGTGGGACGCGACCGGTTTCTGCACACTTGGTGATCACGCAGATCCAGTAACTACCGGATGTCAACGCACCATTCCATGCCGGAAGGGTGCTTTGACAGACGAAAGAAGCCGGTCCTGTCGGACCGGTTTCTTTTTTTGGGAATAATGAATAGGTTTGATAGATGGGGTGCATCTCACGCTGGGTGGGGTGCATTTAGTAGAAATGGTGTACAACCTTTAATTTGCCCGTTGCAACGGGGCGAGTGCAGTATGTCTGCAATTTTATTTTCCATATCTTCAATTAGGGATTTGAGGAACAATATTAACTAGCAATTGTTTCAGTTCATCGACCGTTTCAGCCTTTGCCCATTCTGCCATACCGACCTTCCAAACCAGACTGGCTGCTGCAAACTGGCCTGCAATTGCCATCTGCTGCAGGGTCGCCAAATCGAAGGGCCCAGCGGCCTGTCCGT
>CAYLNV010000005.1:0-20818 GCA_964385085.1 uncultured Oscillospiraceae bacterium | reverse complement strand
GCCTGTCCAGTGAGCTTGCCGCCGAGCATGAACGCATTGGCTTCGTCGCCGGAATGCAACTTGGCGCGCAGTTGATGCTGGAACTGGGAAAGGAGGTCACGCAATGAATCCGTATATCGAGAAACTGAAACAGCATATTGCTGATGATCCTCCGAATTTCGGGGATGCAGATTCCGTCCTGGGATTGTTGTATGAATGCTTCAACGAAAACAATTCCTATGACAATGAGCAGATACGGGCAGATTTCAATGAGCTTTACCAGCAGATGAATGGAATGCCCCTGCGGGAGATGGATAAAATCATCTATCCTGTCTGTAAGCTTTGCCGTGACCATGAGAGGGCTGGATTTGTGGAGGGGGTGAAAATTGGAATTCGTTTACAACAGGAATTGATCGAGTAATAACTTGAGGCACCACCCAATTTTGATTGGGTGGTGCTATTGTGTTATGAGATACCAGTCAATTCCTCAGTCAAAGACCACAGCTTTTTCCCATTCTCTCGATCTAAAGCATGAGGTGCTATTTTCGCCGGTGCTGGGATGCCCTTGCGTTTGCATGTACCACCGGGGTCGCTATGGCTTCACTCGGGATTCACCCAATCGTGCTGCTGCCTTCATAAAATCATCGCCTGAAGGTTTTATTTGCCAGATCTCCATAGACAGGCGTTGCCAGACCGAAACCACCGGATATGGTCAGGATCTGCCCGGTGGTATAGGCAGATGCATCGCTGGCAAAATAGCAAACAGCTTCTGCGATTTCCTCCGGTAGACCCATGCGGCCTAAGGGAATATGACGCATGAACAGATTCCGGAAATCCTCAGAAAGGTGATTTTCCACCGCTTCGGTGGCAGTCATCCCTGGCAGTACTGCGTTGCACCGAATGTGATTCTTGGCTTCATGGACGGCGATCAGCCGGGTCAAATAATTGATCGCCGCTTTGCTGGTGCCGTAGGCCACCTGGGAGATATCTGGAACCAGTCCGCCCACAGAGGAAATGTTGATAATGCTTCCTCCGCCTTGCGCAGCCATATACTTCGTCGCTGCCTGACTTGCCATGAAGACGCTTCTCAGGTTGAGAGTTACAGTATCGAGGAAAACATCTGCATCGGTACGGGCAAAATCCAGATCCTTACCCGGATTCGAGGTGCCGAAATTATTGACCAGCACATCAATACGGCCTGCGTCCTTTACCACATCCTCCACCATGGTTACAAAGGTTTCGGGCTTCGTGGCATCGTTGTACACGCATTTTACATGGAATCCATCTGCCCCCAGCTTGTCCGCAACCTCCTGCGCACGTTCCGGATTTCGGGCGGCCATATAAACGTTTGCTCCTTCTTTGGCACAAGCCTCCACGCAGGCGCGGCCGATGCCTCTGGTGGATGCTGTGATCAGTATCACTTTATCTTTCAATCTCATATTTCTGCTCCCTTATTACGAATTTTTGGCAAGCTGAGCACCACGGCAATACCCACAGCCACGCATACGATCTCAGCGACAGCCAGCGAGTGAATCGAACTGACTGCTGCTGCCGGTTCTGTTGCCCCGGCGGTGATGTCGCTTGTGATCTGGTTGGTAAACAGGGGCACGAATACCGCTACGCCAAAGGGTGCCGCAAGGTCGCGGAACAGGCCGTAGGTTCCGGTTCCGGTACCTGCCTTTTCAGGCGGCAACCCAGACAGCGCCACTTTCATAAAAATCGTGCTGTTGCCGCCAAGTCCAAATCCCAGAATGCCAAGAGATGCCATCAGGAGCAGTACCGAGGTATTGACAGAAAATAGAAGCAGGATGGCGCAGCCGATACCAGTCAGAAGAAGGGAACCGGTCAGTACGGACTTCGGTTCCAAACGGTCTGCCAACGGACCCAGAATAATAGCACCCAAAGACATTCCCAGATACATGATAGAAATGGCATAGCCGGAAATGACGCTGTTTTCCGGCTGGGTATAGTTTACAAAGACGATTGTGTTGGTCATATTGGCCTGCATCAGTCCCTGAGTGAGGAACAGTGCCAGAACGCTGAGCACAAAAGCCTTTCGCTTCATAAAGCCACCGGGTAATATGGGGTTTGTGGCGTTTCTTTCCGCAAGAACAAGTCCCATAAGAGAAACAGCGGCAGCGGCCAGCACCGCCAGAAAAGCAGTGGAAGTCCAGCCGAAATTCTGCCCAAAGGATGGTACACACAGCAGAAGACTAAAAAAGATCAGCACCAGAACAGCACCGATCCCATCAAACTTCGTAAGCGGCTTCCGCTCTGTTTTTTCCTTATTGCCTGTCATCAGGCAAGCGAAGAAAACAGCAGCACTAATCGCAGCACATATCCAGACCATGACGCGCCAGTTGCTGGCAGCAATCAGCATACCACCCAGAGTAGGCCCGAAAATCACGGATGCGCTGGAAATCAGCATATACAGGGAGAAGCCCTTTGCCACCGCATTTTGAGGGAATTCGGTAACAATGTAGGCCATCACCACCGGAGCAATGGCGGCGGTGCCGATGCCGACGATGAAGCGGGCCAACAGCATAAAAATCAGAGAAGATGACAATGCTGTGAGTATATTACCAAGGGTGAAAACAGCAATGCCCAGCAGCAGCGTCGTTTTACGTCCCAATACATCGCCGAGCTTGCCCAAAATGGGCGCGCAGGCGGCAGTGGACATAGCCTGAGCCAGGGCTGTCCAGGTGGTATTGCTGTAGGCGATGCCAATGTCCTGTACGAACGCAGGCCCCAGCACGGTGGAAAAGCCGCCCACGATACCGATCAGAAACGCAGCCAATGCGTATGGGATAAATCCCCTTTTGTATGCGTTGCTTTGCTCCATTTTTCCACTTCCTTTTGCGGTAGTATGCCCTGTTATGTGTGTATTATTTATGACGTTGGGGACACACTCTCCTTAGAAGGAGGGAGTGTATGAAACAGAAATTTTATATCTGTAAGCACTGCGGCAATATCGTAGCCATGCTCCGGGACGCAGGTGTTCCGATTATGTGCTGTGGGGAGAATATGCACGAGATCAGGCCGGGAACGACGGAAGCTTCCGGTGAGAAGCATATTCCGGTCTATGAGATGGACGGAAATGTGGCCCACGTGACAGTGGGATCGGTGGAGCATCCGATGACCAGGGAGCACTATATCGAATGGATCTGCCTGGAGACCGAGCATGGCATTCAGTATGCCTATTTGGACCCAGATGACGAGCCGAGGGCAAAATTCGCCCTTTGCGAGGGGGATGAAGTCCGGGCAGTCTACGCTTTCTGCAATCAACATGATCTTTGGAGGAATTAAGCTATGTCTATGATCAATAAGGAAGTTTCTGATTTTCGCACCTACGCATTCCACGAGAATGATTTCAAGTTTGTATCCAGGGAGGATATCTTAGGCAAGTGGAGCGTATTTTTCTTCTATCCCGCTGACTTTACCTTTGTCTGTCCCACGGAGCTTGAAGACTTGGCGGACAAGTACGAGCAGTTTAAGGCCATCGGCTGTGAGGTATATTCCGTATCCACCGATACCCATTTCGTCCACAAGGCGTGGCACGATGCCTCCGACCGGATCAAAAAGATCACTTACCCCATGCTGGCTGACCCCACCCACGCTATTTCCAGGGATTTTCAGGTACTGATTGAGTCCGATGGTCTGGCAGAGCGTGGCACCTTTATCATCAATCCTGAAGGCAAGATCGTGGGCTATGAAGTAACTGCCGGCAATGTGGGACGGAACGCTGAGGAGCTTCTTCGCAAGGTGCAGGCCTGCCAGTTCGTCCATGCCCACGGTGATCAGGTGTGTCCCGCCAACTGGAAGCCCGGCGCGGAAACCCTGAAGCCCAGCCTTGATTTGGTTGGTCAGCTATAATGGAGAACTTGTACGATGTGATTGTGGTTGGCGGCGGTCCTGCGGGGCTGACCGCCGCCCTGTATCTGGCCCGGGCAAAATATCGGGTGTTGGTATTGGAAAAAGAACAGTTTGGCGGCCAGATATCCATTACCCATGAGGTAGTCAACTATCCCGGCATCGCCAAGACCAGTGGTAAGGCGTTAACAGATACCATTCAGCAGCAGGCAGAAAGCTTTGGCGCGGAGTTTATGCAGGCGGAAGCCACAGGTTTTGACCTTGACCGGGATGTCAAAACTGTGCGTACCAATCGGGGAGATTACCGCTGCTTCGGTGTGCTTCTGGCTACCGGTGCTCATCCCAGAACCGTCGGTTTCCAAGGTGAGGAAGAGCACAAGGGGCGGGGCGTAGCCTACTGTGCTACCTGTGACGGAGAGTTCTTTACCGGCAAGGAAATTTTTGTAGTTGGCGGTGGATATGCCGCAGCGGAGGAAAGCGTATTTCTCACCAAGTTTGCCCGGCATGTGACGATCCTGGTCCGTAAGGATGATTTCTCCTGCGCCGCTTCAGTGGCAGACCAAGCGAAAAATCATGAGAAGATCACAGTCCTGACCAACACCGTCATGGAAGAAGTCTCCGGTGAAAACGGTCTAAACTACGCCCGGTATAAAAACACCGCCACCGGCGAGGTGACGGAGTACAAAAGTAACGAGACTTTCGGCGTGTTCGTATTTGCCGGATATGCCCCTGCCACGGATGCGGTCAAGGGTGTTGTAGAGCTGAACGAGCAGGGCTATATCGTGACCGACGCATCTCAGAAAACCAGCGCGGACGGCGTGTACGCCGCAGGCGATGTCTGCATCAAGCCCCTGCGTCAGGTAGTGACTGCCACCAGCGACGGTGCGTTAGCTGCTACAGAGCTTGAGAAGTATGTGGCAGCTATGCAGCAAAAGACCGGTCTGCGTGCCGAGGTGCCTGCACCTAAGAAAAGTGAAGCAACTGTCTCAGTTGCCACACAAGAAGCAGAGGAATCCGGGGAGCTATTCACCGCCGAGATGCGGCAGCAGTTGGATACGGTGTTTGCCCGGATGGAAAGCCCTCTGCTGCTGAAGCTGAGTCTGGATGACCGCCCGGTATCGGCAGCGCTGGAGCAGTTCATCACCGCTTTGGCAGCACTTTCTGACAAACTGACGGTAGCCGTTGAAGAAAGGACTGCATCCTCGCAGGAAGCTCCCTGCGTCTGCGTATGCAAGGCGGATGGAGCGGAAACAGGCCTTGCGTTCCACGGTGTCCCCAGTGGTCACGAGTTTACCTCTTTCGTGCTGGGATTGTACAACGCCGCAGGGCCCGGACAGGCACTGGATGAAACTACCCGGCAGCAGATTGCGACCATCGCAGGCAAAACGGATATGAAGATTCTGGTCACACTTTCCTGTACCATGTGTCCCGACCTGGTGGTAGCAGCTCAACGGATTGCTGCAGAGAATCCAAATGTGACGGCCCATGTATATGATATCCACCATTTTGAGAATCTGAAGAACCAATACAATGTTATGAGCGTGCCATGCCTTGTCATCAATGATAATAAGGTGTCCTTCGGTAAGAAGAACATCCAGCAAATTCTGGATTTGATCCATGAGGTGTAATAAAAGCGCGGTGTATTAACATGAACGGATGGGGAGTGATCTCCATCCGTTTTTGCTTAACATTAGATTAGGGATTTGTGAGGTGAAGTTTTATTTGATTACTTCGTATTGTTAGTTGCCGCCAGGTGGTATCGGATGATGCCATCTGGCGGCAGTTTCTTTTAGGCAGAAAAGACTTGCAATTTCGGAAAGCTATGGTACAATCACTTACGCTCGTGGGTGGGACGTCGATTCTGCTCTGGGGGATGCAAAACGGTCTGACCTATGCTGACTTTGCTGACAGCGGCAAAACCGCTGATAAAAACCGTTGATAAAAAACCGCTGAAAAAATGACGGAGAAAACCAGACAGCAGCGGGATATGGTGTCTAGCCAAGGGTACCGTAATGCATCGGTGAAGGGCCTTTATTTGTTCACTTCGTTTTGTTAGTTGCTGTCTGGCGGCAACGGCTGATACCGTGAGACAACCGCAGGAGAAGATATTCCTAAATACAGCTTAAGCGCCTGGTTACTGTTTTGGTGACCGGGCGCTTACTTTTGACCCAGATTTGACCCATACGGGAAATTTTTCAGAAAAAGCACCGGATGAACAGCCTTTTTTGCTGTCCACCCGGTTTACTTTTTTGTGGGTTAGAGTGCCTGCTTGAGCAAGTTCCTCATCTTTGCTGCCACTCCTTTTTGCTTGCTCCATCTGCCACCGGCAGCGATCGCAAATGTCCCCATTTGCTCTGCGTTTTGCCATATTACCAAACCTCCTTTGCGACTCGCTAAGAGCCTCGCTTTGCTCGGTTGCCCGCATGCACAGGTTAAAGCGGGCGCTAGTCGTGGCAGCACACACAATACCGTAATACGTGTGAAATAGCTAGTCACTAGACCTACCAAAAATTTTGGTGGAAACTACAGCATAATAGCCATAGTACCTACAACGCAAATTAAAATCCGTATAGATAGTTTTATCCCTCCTGCAGGACTGCCTTGGCTGGCACCGCAGGAGGGATTTTTTGCTTTTTTCCGTTGCTGCTTGATTTTGGGTACAATAATATCATCAAAATCAAGGAGGAAGCATTATGAAGCTATTAGCTGCAAATATCAAGGAATTTGCCATGTATCTTCGCCGGGAGGAAAAAAGTGCGGCGACACAGGAGAAGTATCTTAGGGATGTGCAGTCGTTTTTCCTGTATGCGGATGGAAATGCGATCACCAAGGAATTGGTGGTTGCATGGAAGAAACAACTGGCGGAAAGCGGTTATGCGGTGCGGTCAATCAATTCCATGCTGGCTAGTATCAACAGCCTGCTGGATTTTCTGGGACTGCCAAATTGCAAGGTAAAGAATATCCGCACGCAACGGCAGACTTACTGCACAGAGGACAAGGAACTGACCAAGGCGGAATATCTGCGGCTCTTGGAGGCGTCCAAGAAAAACGAGCAGTTGAATCTTGTGCTTCAAACCATCTGTGGTACGGGCATCCGTGTATCTGAGCTGCGATATTTTACTGTGGAAGCGGTGCGGCACGGAGAAGTGACTGTAGACTGCAAAAATAAGACCCGGACAATCCTCGTTCCGGGCAAGTTGAAGAATATTTTGCTGAACTATGCAAAGCGGCGGGATATCACTTCTGGAGCAATCTTTGTTACCCGGACTGGCAGACCGCTGAATCGGAGCAACATCTGGGCCGCTATGAAGAAACTGTGTAATGCAGCCGGGGTGAAACCGTCTAAGGTGTTTCCACACAATCTGCGAAAGCTCTTTGCCCGCACCTTTTACAGCATTGAAAAGGACATTGCGAAGCTGGCGGACATCCTGGGCCACAGCAGCATCAACACCACCCGGATCTATATCATGACCACAGGCACAGAGCACCGCCGGAAAATCGAGCGGCTGGGATTGGTAGTCTAGAAAAAACATAATGCGGATTATGTTGTAATGCTGATTCCCTCTAACACATGCATACATAATATTTCGTTCAAAATTATACAACTATAGCCTTCAAAATTCAAGTAGCAAACGGAGAAATATTTCATTGGTCTATGCTTTAAAAGAATAATTCCAAAAAACGGGCAGAACAAACACACCCTCACCGTCATTTTTAAAAAAATCTGGAGAGGGTGTACTTTTCTATACCCAAAATCAGAATATGCCCATTTCTCTAAAAAGTTCGTTGCTTCAAGCCACTACATAATCCGCATTATGTGGCATCTGCGTTTGGGGGCGTGATATATGTGAGAAGAAAAAATCCACCGTATCTTCATCTTATATTACGTCTCCTGAAAGTATTGAAACTTTTTTGAAACAGCAAAGAGAGAATGGTGCATCCAAAGATGCAATAGCTGCGCGAAAGGAAGCAGAGCGAAAGTTGAAGGAAGATCCTCCTTCTTTTATTGAGGAGCAGGGGCTTAAAAAGGAGTTATGCGTATGAAAAAAGCATGGAAAATCATATCAACAGCATTGATATGGATCGTGGTTGTAATCGCGGTACTTATGATGATCTTCACCATTGTTTCTGTAAATACATTTGACCGGAATGACAGGGACATCTTTGGTTTCCGTTGTTACATCGTACTATCTGATTCAATGAGCGCCACAGACTTTGATGCGGGCGATCTGGTGCTGGTGAAGGAGGTTGACCCGACCATCTTGAAGGAAGGCGACATTATCGCATACCAGTCCCAGAATTCCGAAAACTACGGCGCTACCGTGACCCATAAAATCCGGGCCAAAACAACCGATGCAAATGGAAATCCCGGCTTTATCACTTACGGTACGACTACCGGTGTGGACGATGAAACAGTGGTTACTTACCCCTTCATTCTGGGTAAGTACCAAATGGCACTACCCAAGGTGGGCACCTTCTTCCAATTTTTGAAAACACCGCAAGGTTACATCGTATGTATCTTGATTCCGTTCCTGCTGCTGATCATCTACCAGGGCTTGAACTGTGTGAAGATATTTAAGATGTATAAAGCCGAGCAGATGGCAGAACTGCAGGCAGAAAAGGATGCCGTGGAGGCCCAGAGAAAACAGTCTGAGGATATGATGGCACAGCTTCTGGCAATGCAGCAGATGGCAGCACAGAAACAGTCGGCTGCACCGCCTGCGGGAACAGCAGATCAACCGGAGCAGCCAGATATGGCGGCTATGATGGCAGAATTGCATGCTCTGCGGGCACAGGTGGCATCGCAGAAACAGCCCGTAGCACCAGTAGCACCGGAACAGCCGCAATTTGAAGATATTATGCAGGAGTTTGGACAGGGCGAGGAGAATGAAGCATGAAAAAATACGGTAAATATGAAAAACTGCCCGATGGCACCAGAGCGAAGCAGCCTGCGGTGAAAAGGATGCTGCTGCAGACCTATTTCACCAGCCTGCTGTGCCTGGTGTTGTGTGTGACCATGTTCCTTGGAACATCCTACGCATGGTTCACGAGTGAGGTTACCAACGAAGGAAACGAGATCTATATCGGTACTTTGGATGTGGGTCTTTTCAATAAGAATGGTGATAACTGGCTGGATCTATCAGAGGATGACCACAAGCTCTTTGACAGTAATATCCGATGGGAGCCCGGTTATACAGCATTGGAAACCGTCAAGATCGTCAACGAGGGCGATCTGGCCTTCCGTTATGTTCTGAACTTCACCGATGGCGCTGCCAAGGATAAAGAAAATAATAATGTAGATCTGGAAAGCATAGCCGAACACTTTGATATTTGGGTGTATGACCATCAAGCAAACGAAAATAGTGCTCCTGACCCTGATTCGTATGCGGACATAGTTGCAGAGAATAGCGGATGGAAAAAAGTTGGGACTCTAACCCAGGTGCTGAATGGAGAAGATGTCTTGAAAGGCACAATGGAGGGTGTCCGGGATGATGATACTGAAACCGAAGTCAACGAAGGCACCACCGATGGTGTGGGAACGCAGCATACATACACCATTGCCCTGCATATGAGCGAAGAAGCGACCAACACTGTGGATGAAAGCGGCAACAATTCCCTTATGGGCAAGAGGATCAGCTTGAATGTGAAGCTGACAGCTTATCAGCAGACTTATGAGGAAGATGCCTTTGGCGCGACTTATGATCTGGAAGCGTTTGTAAACACGCTGGCACAAGTCAATAATTTGGAAGATAGAACAATCAAATACATGTTGGGAATCAATGGTGAAAAAGATCAGGATATGACCTTGGATGTCGCCTACCAGTTCCTGCCCAATGAGACCTTGAATGAGGCTCAAAGCGCTCCCTACAGATATTACATCGCGGATTTTGTAGTGAAGGCAGATAAGGATGTGCCAGCCAATTCTATGGCACTGGCTGGCTATTACAAGGCATGGTGTGATCTTCTTGCGGAGAGCAACTGGGTTGCCTTGACTTCCCCTGATGACATCACAGCCGGTACAGAGATCCGCCTGGTACAAGCCATGGGCAACGGCGGGATTTCTGTAAACTATGAAGCATTGTGCGAGTACGGCAATGACGGTACTGGTTTCCTGTGCGGCGCTGCCGATATCTCCGAAAATGATGTAAACAAGGGAACGACCTTGACTGTAGAGCTGCGGCTGTATGAGACATACTCCGAGGAGGAGTGCCTGGAAAAGTTTGGATATAAGTCCAAAAATGAGGAAACCGGCAGATACATCACTGTGGGCAGCTACCAGTATACCTTCCAATAAGGTCTGTACTTCAAAAATAATGAAAGGAGCTGCTGCCTATGCAGATGCCTAAAAGAGTTAAAAAGATATGGGACACAGTAACCACTATACTTGTGGTCCTGGTAGTGGTCTTTGCCGTGTTTCTCATGGGTTCCCGATTGGTGGGGCTGCAGGTATTCCATGTGGTTTCTCCCAGTATGGAACCGACTTACAGTGAGGGCGATCTGCTGTATGTGAAATCAGTGGACCCGGACAGTGTGAAGGTGGGAGACCCCATTACTTTCGTGCTGAATGAGGATCTTGTGGTTGCTACGCACCGAGTCGTGGCGATTGACAGCGAGAACCGCCAGTTTGCCACCAAGGGCGATGCAAACGAAACGGAGGATGCGGCTCCGGTCCATTTTAACAATCTGATCGGTGTGCCGGTTTTCTCTATTCCCCTGCTAGGCTATGTTTCTGCCTATATCCAAAGCCCGCCCGGAATGTATGTGGCGATTGCCTTTGGAATTGTGCTGCTGGCGGCGGTATTCCTGCCGGATGTGCTGTCAAAGAAGTCTAAGAAAGAAGAAACACAGGAGAAAGAAGAAACACAGGAGGAAGTCCAATGAAGAAGAAAGTTTTGACCATGGCCCTTGCGGTGGCGTTGATCGCCATTATGGTCAGCGGCACTCTGGCTTACTTTACGTCAGAGGATGAAGTGACCAACACCTTCACCATCGGCTCCGTGAAGATCGAGATCTACGAGAATGACGAAGCTACCCCGGAAGCGGTCAAGCCTCTGGGTAAGCTGACTCCCATCGTGAACACTACCACCCCCAGTGATGACGAAAGCTATATCGGCAAAGTGGTGAAGGGGAAGAACATCGGTGCAAACGATGCCTATATTCGCACCCATATCGCTGTGCCCACAGCGCTCATCGACTATCTGCAGCTGGATGTAACTACCGATGGCTGGGCCTACAATGGAACATTCGCCGGCTCCAGCACCGCTATGGTGAACGGTGTTGCTTATACGGTTTTTACATATGATCATACCGCAGCGGTTGCCCCGAATGGCTTTACAAGCGAATTACTGCAAGGTGTGTATTTGAAGAGTGATGTGGATCTGGCAGAAAATGCCGATGGAAATCTGGTGTTCGTCAAGAAAACCAACGGCGAGATCACCCATAACTCCGGCTTTGTGGCGCATACCAAGAATGCGGATGGCACCTACACCTCTGCTAGTGTTAATATCTTGGTCGCCTCCGAAGCGATTCAAACGCAGGGTTTCGAGAATGGCGCTACCAATGCCCTTAACTCCGGCTTTGGCGCAAACACCAATCCCTGGCAGTAACATGATTTCTCAATCGTGGGCGGGCGCGCTGCCCATGATTCTGAAATAAAAAATTCGGAAGAAAGGAGGAAAATGCAATGAGCAAGAAAAAGCTACTCTCTTTGTCTCTGGTGGTCATAATGATCGCGATCTTGTCCTTCAGCACCTTGGCTTGGTTTACAGATACTGATTCTGCCACCAACGATTTCAATATCGGCGGTGCAGGCACCGGTAAACCTGAAGATATTTTTGATGTTGAAGTCAAGGAAAATGTTGATGGCGAGGAAGAACCTGTCGATGAAATGAAGTTTGAGAATGTTCTGCCCGGTGATGAGCATAAGAAGGAAGCTTATGTTTCCAACACAGGCTCCTACGAGCAGTACATCCGTGTGACTATGACCGTTACCGACTGGAAGCTGATCCAGAACATCGTCACCATCAATATGGATGATGCTTTTGACACCAACTGGAAGATCGCCAGCGCCGGTGTGGATGTGGACGACCAGGGCAACCTGATTGCTTCCAATGATTCTTCCGTGAATGCTAACGGCGAACTGGTAGTGATCCTGTTCCTGGACAAGAAGCTGGCTGTTGATGATACTGTCCACATTATGGACTCTGTCAGTATTTCCACCAAGGCTACCCAGAACGACTTTGTTGACGAAGGCTTTGCCGATGGCTTCCAAATCAAAATTGAGGCAGACGCAGCCCAGACCGAGAACATTCTGGACACCTACGGTGAGGTGGAGTGGCAGAATGCCGAAAACACCTTTAAGGCTCTGGACGCTGAACAAGCAGCGCCCTAACAAATGTAACTCAAACAGCGGAGCGAATATGGCATTTTCGCTTTGCTGTAACAACTAAAATGCCAATATAAGGAGATTATTTAATATGAAACGCAAGAATACAACCCGTAATGCGCTCCTCACCAGCATCATTTCTCTGCTGCTGTGCGTGAGCATGCTGGTGGGTACTACCTTCGCGTGGTTCACGGACGAGGTTAAGAGCGGCACCAATATCATTGCCGCCGGTAACCTGGATGTGGAACTGTACCATGGCAAGGATCAGAATCCTGTCGATCAGGTTAAAGAGGATACTTTGCTGTTCACCGACGCAGGTGGCAATGTAATCGATCAGTGGGAACCTGGTGTGGTGGCATACACTAACCTGAAGGTTGCCAATGTGGGCACTCTGGCTCTGAAGTATCTGCTGTCTATCAACAGCACCGAGATGAACTATGTTCAGTATACTGACGGTTCTATCTACACTCTGGCTGACGCACTGAAGGTGGCTGTGGTCAAGGACGGTATCAGCGGTGACCGTGCGGCAGTGGTCGCAGCAGGCACAGCTTCCGGTTGGGAAGGCCTGAAGAGTTTCACCCTGTCCGGTGAGCTGAACAGCAAGGAAGAGAGCGATACATACGGCATCGTAATTTACTGGGAACCTGGCGAGAACGACAATCTGTTCAATATGAACAATGGCAAGGTCACCAGCGACGGCGAAGCTCTGACCATCACTCTGGGTGTCAACCTGTTTGCAACCCAGGAAATGTATGAGGATGACTCCTTCGGTGCCGACTATGACAAACTGGCTCCCTGGACCGGTAAGGCAGACACCGAATGGTACAATGAAACTGCAACCGAGTTCACCATTACCTCCGCTGAGGAGCTGGCAGGTCTGGCTCAGATTGTTAACAGCGGCAAAGATACCTTCAACGGCAAGACCGTGAAGCTGGCTGCAAATATCGATCTGAATAATGCTCCCTGGACTCCCATCGGCAAGTCCGGACGCGCGACCGAGTTCAACGGCACCTTTATCGGCACCGGATACACCATTTCCAATTTGTATGTAACCGGAACCAAGTATGTCGGTCTGTTCGGTGCTACCTACACTGGCGCACACATCGAGGGTGTGACCATTGACGGCGCTTATGTTTCCGGTAACGACTATGTCGGTGCTGTTGTGGGCGGTGGTTACCTGTCTGCAAACTGCATTAAGGACTGCACCGTTAAGAGTGCTAAAATCATTGCAACACCCTACCTAAAGGCTGACGGTGTGACCTATGACGGCGGTGCCAAGGCTGGTGCCATCGTTGGTTCTGCCTATAACGGCAATCTCACCGGCAACAAGGCCATCGACTGCGAGATTACCGCTTACCGCGATCTGGGCGGCATTGCCGGTATGCTGTACTCTGATGGCGTGACTGGCCGCACTCTGACCGCTTCCGGCAACACTGTTGAGAAGGTTACCTTGACTTATCTGGACCTGGGTGGTGCAGCATATGATGGCGACAAGGTCAACGAGAACATGGGCGATGTTGTTGGTCGTCTTGGAAAGACCGATGGAGCCACTGCTCCCGTAGTTGAGAACAACACCGTTACCAATGTGACCCGTAATGCTGTTATTTACTGGGTTGAAAATGGTGCCAAGTATTCCAAGGATGTGGATACCGGCGCTGTGACCTTCGAGGGACTTGCCGCTGAATTCGAGGGTGATACCGTTACTCTCCGCAGCGATACTTCCAACATTGCTTCTTATGCGTTCTCCCAGACCAGTGTTAAGACTGTGATTCTGAACGAAGGCCTTAAGAGCATCGAGAACCGCGCGTTCCAGAAGATGCCCAATATGACCTCCATTACGATTCCTTCTACTGTTGAGTTCATTGGTGAGTATGCATTCCAGGGTTCTAAGTTGGTGACCTTGGTTGTCCCTGAGAGTGTAACGAGAATTGACCAGGCTGCCTTTGCGTACAGCACCACCCTGGAAACCATCATTATTGAGGGTTCTCCGGTTATCGGTGAGTCGAAAGACGCAACTAATAAAACCGTGAACTATGTTGCTCGCGCATGCACCAATCTGAAGACAGTTGTTCTGGCAGGCGATGACATCACTTTCGCTACCAAGGGCATCACTTTTGCAAATGCGGAAAGTGGTACCATGGACAAGATTACTTTCTATGTTGCAAACGAAACTGTAAAGTCCAAATTGTTGGAAGCAACTAATACGCTGAAGGCTGAGAAGGTTATTGTAGGTGTTTATTCTACTGCCGAGGAGTTGGCAACTGCCGTTGCAAACGGTGCAACCAACATCTACCTGCTGGATGGCGAGTATGATGTTTACAGCTGCGGTGGTAAGACACTGACCATCTCTGGCTCTAAGAACGCTGTTCTTAAGGTTATGCATGAGCATTCTGACGGCTACGACGGTGGCTTTGATTCCTCCAACATTACCTTCAACGGCGTGACCATTGATAGCACTGCAAATAATGGCCAATATCCCGGTTATGTAAGAATGAATGGTACTTACAATAACTGTACAATCAACGGTCAGTACACTCTGTACGGGGTTAGCGAGTTTAATAACTGCACCTTCAATATTTCTGGTGACAAGTACAGTATCTGGACTTGGGGCGCTACCGATGCTACCTTCAATGGCTGTACCTTCAATTCCGATGGCAAGTCCATTCTTCTGTACAGCACTGTCAATACCAACTTGACCGTGAACAACTGTGTATTCAATGACAATGGTGGTTTGACGGATCTGAAGGCAGCAATCGAAGTTGGCGATGATTACGGCAAGAGCTACACTCTGACGGTTAACAATACTACTGTTAATGGCTATGAGATCAATGACAAGGGTATCAACACTGGCACTACCCTGTGGGGAAACAAGAACTCCCTGAATAATGATCGCCTGAAAGTTACTGTTGATGGCAAGACTTTTGTCTCCAACGGCCTGTACACTGACGATGCGGGTAACTACTATGTTTATAATGCAGCCGGTCTTCAGTCTCTGAAAACCTGGATGGATAGCAAGGCAAACAGTGATTTCTGGGGTAAGACCTATAATATTATGGCAGACATTGATGCCAGCACCGTCACCTGGAACACGAAGCATCTGTCCCCTGACAGCTCCTATGCTAACGGCATCACCTTTAACGGCAACGACCATACCATCAGCAATCTGACCATCAACGGTCAGGGCTTGTTCACCGGTGCAACAAAGGGCGGCAACGGCACGGTTGTTTCCACCTTCAAAAATATCACCTTTGACAATGTAACTGTTGTCGGCGGTACTCACCATAACGGCGTTATTTGGGGTGAGGCTTACGGCAGCCTTACTTTGGAGAAGGTGTCCGTTATCAACTCTAAGGTGTCCGGCGGCTGCAATGTCGGTGGCTTGGTTGGCAGAAACTCTGAGAGCCACGCAACCTTCATCTTCAAGGATTGTGCTGTGAAGAATACAACAGTTGAAGCTACTAAGAAGGCCGATAATGCTGGTGCGTCTGCATTCCTCGGAATGGCACTGCATATTGGCAACAGCTGCTCTGCTAATGTTATCTTTGAAGGCACCAATGTGGCAGAAGGCAATACCCTGACTACTGCAGAAGGAATGCAGGGCGGCGGTATTTATGCCATCGCAACATGGGACGCTTCCACTTGGGATGCTCCCACTGTGGTCAATGACTTCACCAACTACAATAGCAACAACTAATACTTCGTTCCCCAGCCACCCAACCCCTTCGGGGGTTGGGCGGCAATCAAAGGGCATATCGTCGGCACAAGCTGCGTATCATTCTTCCCGCCGCAAGCGGCAGGCATCATTCACTCCGCTGTGCCTCCTCTCCCCAACAAAACCGCTTCGCTGGGTTTTGCCGGGGACCCCGGATGTGCCTTTTGATCGCCGAGAAAAAACGAAAGGAGGACACCCATGAGAGCAAAATCCAGACTGTTACTCATCGCCCTGGCGGCGATTTTGGCGACGGTTCTGACTCAGCCGTCGCTGGCCTACTATACCACCATCGGCAAGGCCACCAATGTGGTGACCTCCGGCAATATCTCCCTTATGATTCACGAAAAGACCGCCGACGGCTCCGATTTTCCCTCCGAGGGTGTCTATATCATCCCCGGCGATATCGTATCTAAGCAGGTAACGGTGGAAAATGTCTGTGACCACCCCTTCTACCTACGAGTAAAACTGGTCAGCGGCTCCACCAATGAGGCCCTCAGTGCCGATGAATGCCTGAAAATGGACATCGACACAGAAAACTGGACCTATGTGGATGGGTTCTATTATTACAATCAGATCCTCCAACCGGGTGAAACGACCCCGGCCCTGTTCACCCAGGTGGAGATCGTGGGAAGCCGCGTGGACCAGACCCACATCGGTTCCACATTGAGCCTGACCGTCAACGCCTATGCCGTTCAGAGCGAGAATAACCCTGCCGAGCATCCTTGGGATGCCTCCGGCTGGCCTGCAGAATAAGAGGGGGCGCGGATATGAAGAAAAGTATTGTGTTTCTCTGCGTTTGTGCGCTCCTGCTGTCTTGTGTCATGCCGGTCATGGTGGCAGATGGGAATGTGACTTACAGCGGCGATGCTGGGAAGTTCATCTTCGCTCCTGGAAGCGAATATTCGCCAACCGATCTGTTTCCTAATTTCAAGGATGTGATGCCGGGAGACAGCATCACCCAGCCGATCACAGTGAAGAATGATGCCTCCAACAAGGTCAAGGTCAAAATCTATATGCGTTCTCTGGGTGCCCATGAGGATAGTGTGGAATTTCTTTCTCAGCTGCGGCTCCGGGTGGAGAAGAGCGAAGAGAATACCATGGCCTATATGTTCGACGCTGCCGCCAGCGAAACAGCCCAGCTCACCGATTGGGTATGCCTGGGAACGCTGTATTCCGGCGGTGAGGTCAATCTGAATGTGATCCTGGATGTGCCGGTGGCGCTGGATAACCGCTATCAGCAGCAGATCGGCTACCTGGACTGGGAATTTATGATCGAGGAATACGAAATTGATCCTGATGACCCTGAGCCGCCAAAGACCGGCGATGATGCTCAGATCTTCCTGTGGACCGGGCTGATGATTATGAGCCTGTGTGCTTTGATCATTCTGCTTTTTGCGTGGAAACGCAAGGGAAAAGAAGAACAGTAAAGAATCAGAAAGGAGGCGTTAAGCCTTGCATAAGAAAAAATGGCGTAAGGCGGCGCTGGCCTTCTCTGCGTTTTTATTTGTGCTGTGGTGGGCGCTGGGAACCGGCGCGACCCTGGCATGGTTCAGTGATCACGATGAGGTGCGAAATGAGTTTCAAATTGGTCTGCTGAAGCTGGATGTGTCCTATAAAAACGATATTGTGACCGAATATACCCCGCTGGAGGGCGCTACAAAGGCGTTCAATGACGAGGCCCTTTATGAACCGGGTTACACCCAGGTGGTTTACCTGAAAATCGAAAATAACGGCGATGTGGAATTTAAGTATAAGGTAGCTGTCACCGTGGATAAGGTGATTACCGGCAAAAATGAGTGGGGTGAGGAAATTTACCTGCCCAACTATCTCCGTTACGGCGTTGTGTTTGGTAAAACCGAAGCCGAGGTACAGGCGCTAGTAAAAGACCGGCTCACATCCAGAACCCATGCCCCCAACGATTGGGGAACACTTGGAACCTGGTCAAAGATTTCTCCATATACCTTTGGGGTGGAAGAAGATGCCCATTATGCGGCGTTGATTGTCTACATGCCGGAAGAAGTTGGAAACGCCGCCAATTATCGGGGGTTCACCGAACCAAGAGTAGAATTGGGTATTACCGTGTTTGCACAACAGGCAAATGCTCCCATGGATTGATGAACGAAAGGAGGATGCGTTATGCGGTTAAAGGATCTATTTACAGTTCCCACAGGACATAAAGTAACGGAAAAACACCTGCGCCGGGTGCTGATTTCTTCAATTTGCAGCATCCTTCTGTGTATGACCTGCCCGGTCAGCACAACTTGGGCATGGTTTGCGGTGAGTATTGAGAATACGGGAAATATTATTGAGATTGCAACTGTTACCACACATATTGATGTAATGAAGGATGGAGTTTCGATTGAACCGCAAGATGATGGAAATTACGATCTGGGCGAAGGAGAATACAGTATCAGGATTGGACTGGAACAGTTAGAGAAGACTCCTGCTGGTGCAAATTTGCTGAATGCTTCACAATGTCCTGTGTATGTGATTATGATGATCAGATATGGAGAGGATGTGGAATACCGTCTCTTCACATTTGATGACCGAGAGAATAAGCAGAAACACCAGCTCACTGTCGGAGAAAGTTCGGCTGTGATCAGCTTCTCTGTGTCGTGGGTTAAGCCTGCATCTGATATACCAGATGGCAGTGAGCCTGTTGTAATCGGAGCGATACCGACGGGACCGGTCACCGAGCCGCAAGGAGCAACCACTCCGGCAGAAACGGATTTGGGAAACCGGGAGTAAAATCTGACAGTGAAGCCTGGAACGATGTACTGGTCGTTCCAGGCTCTTCTGTCGGCAACAAATAAGAATTTATATGTTACCTTCGCCATTTGCTTTTTTGCCATAAACACTAGTCACGAAATCCAACAAGGATTTCAGAGGATTTTAATTGTTTATTTCGTTTTGCTAGATGCCGCCGGACAATACCATTTGGTATTGTCCGGCGGTGATGGTTACATAGTCTGTTCCATATCGTAGGCATATTCATGACCGCTGGAGCGCTGACCATGAGCCTGTTTCTTTTCCTGGATTTTCTGACCCAGATTCTGACCCAGAACAGGAAAAACCGGTATGGACGGAGCAGCACCAAGGGGAAAATACCTCTCGAATACCCCTACCGAAAAGCACCAAATGGATGCTTTAGCACCGCAAAAATTCCCAGACCTATCCTTCTAAGCAGTAGGTCAGGGGTCGAGTCCCATTAGCCACCCCAGAAAAGAAAAGCAGCAGGCCTAAGCCTGCCGCTTTTTAACTTTTTCGGATAAAACGCTCCCGGCATTTTGGACAGGTGATGGAGATCTTTCCCTTCCCCCGGGGGACCCGAACCACCTGACGGCATTTGGGACAGTTGAAATACTTGTGCTTCCTGTCTTTGATGCGATCCAGCAGCAAAAGAAATTTCTGATTTTCCCGGTAACGCTTGTAGGTGTTTCGGGAGAAGGTCCGGAAGATTGCCCAGAACATCAGCACATAGGAAAGGGCGGTCAGCAGCAGCTTCCAAACCGCCACCGGTACGATCATCGCCAGAAGACACACCGCCACACCGGTTGCCAAAATGAATGTATTCAGTTTATCCGTGCCGTAGCGGCCTGTCATAGAATTTCTCAGCCATTGACGGATTCTCCCCATGCAAATATCACCTTATTATAGAATATATACTATTATATTGCAAAACAGAGGAATTGCAACCGCGCCGGGGCAATGTTTACGCTTTGTTTATTTTTCATCGGATTCCGCCGCGTTTTTCCGGACGCTTTCCACCCCGGCGGCGCAGGCGCCCCGGGAGGTATAGCCCTGGGAAGACAGAATGACTTTTCCGTTCCGGGCCCGCAGACGAAAACGGTACTGCCCTCCTTTGTCCTGAAACAACTCAAATCTGGGATTGGACGCTGCCCGGGCTCCGGGAACCGTTTGATCCTCCAGGGGAGCATCGGCAGCGTTCTTTGCTACGCTGAGGATCCCCCGGCGGCAGGCTGCCGGCGTGCGGTAGACCTCTGAGGTGGCGATCACCGTGCCGTTGACTGCCTTCAGGTCGAATTTTACACCGGAGGCTACCTCCCGGATCTCAAATTTCCCCAAAACGATTCCCTCCCGTGAAAAATCTACTCATATACTATATCGCTCCAAAGAAAAAATGGCAAGTGAAAAAATTTTTAAAAAATAAGAATAATTCCTATTGACAAATAAAAAGAAATGTGGTATTCTTAACTCGTAAATGATAACTATTCGCATTTAGGAGGTGCCCATGGAACGAACGGCAAAACACTTTCGCAAGCGCGATGCCATTCTGACCTGCCTGCGCCAAACCACAGTGCATCCCAGCGCCGATTGGGTATATACCCAGCTGAAGCCGGAGATCCCCGACCTTTCTCTGGGTACGGTATACCGAAATCTGTCCTACTTTAAGGAAAAAGGCCAGATCGTCAGTCTGGGTACTGTAAACGGTGTGGAGCGGTTCGATGGCAACACCGCCCCCCATGTTCACTACATCTGCACCCGCTGCGGATGTGTGTTGGACCTGCCCCAGATCGCGGTTCCGGAGCCGCTGCAAAGCGAAGCTGCTTTCCAGTCCGGCGGAACTGTCACCGGCTGCCGGCTGACCTTCACCGGCATCTGCAGCGCTTGTCAAAATTTTCATCAGGAGGAAATGACATGAAAAAGTATGTTTGCACCGTCTGCGGCTATGTTTTCGAGGGTGACGAGCTGCCCGAAGATTACGAGTGTCCCCTCTGCGGCGTCGGCCCGGATCAGTTTGAAGAAGAGCAAAACTAAAAATCAACGATAAATAATAAATTTTACTACCAATTCAAATTTTAGGAGGAAATGATTATGAAGAAGTTTGTATGCCCCGTTTGCGGTTATGT
>CAYLNV010000004.1:0-21218 GCA_964385085.1 uncultured Oscillospiraceae bacterium | reverse complement strand
GTGAACTGCCATACCCATTTGGCGACCACCGGTCTGCGCACCCTTTGGGACGATACCGGCCGCCGGGAAGCGCTGGAGCAGCTTTTGCAAAAGGAAGCCAAAATGGATTCCCGCTGCGCAAAGGCTTCTGCCCTTCTGGGCATTGCGGAATGTCTGCGCTTTGGTATCACCTCTGTTTCCGATCTGTACTATTATCCGGAAGCCACCGCCCAGGCAGTGGCAGAAGCAGGCTTGAAGGCCAACATTGCGCTCTCCTCCAACCGGTTTGCAGACGAAAGCGAGGATTTTGATTTTGAATCTGATCCCCAGTGCCGGGAAGTCTGCCGTTTAGCAGAAAAATGGCATGGGTTTGAGGATGGCCGGATCCAGATCGATGCAGGCATCCATGCTGAATACACCAGCAACCACCCCCTGTGGGAGGGACTTGCAGATCTTGCCCTGGAAAAGGGGCTGGGCTTTCAGCTCCATCTGGCCCAGACCCAGGAGGAAGTGGATTCCTGTATGGACCGGACAGGCCTTGGTCCGGCTGAGCTGCTGAACTGCCACCGGGTATTTCATGTACCTGCTCTGGCTGCAGGCTGCGCCTGTCTTGAAGAGGCAGAGCGCCAGCTTCTTGGAAAGAAAAAGGCTTCCGTAGCCGCCACCCCTCTGGCCGATGCCAAGGCAGGTCTGCCCACCACCCCCATCAGCCAGTGCGTCAAAGCCGGCATGAATGTGGCGCTGGGTACAGGCGGCGCCATGGAGGCAGGCAATCTGGACCTGTTTGAAGTGATGCGTGCCGCCGCCTGCGCTGCCCGGATATCCGGCGGTGATGCAGATGCCATGCCTGCGCAGGCGGTTCTGATGATGGCAACGGTCTGCGGTGCCCGGGCTCAGGGCCGGGCAGAAAGTACCGGTATGCTGAAAGAGGGCATGGACGCAGATATTATTCTCGTAGATTTCTCTGCGCCCCACCTGATCCCCTGCCACGACGTGTTCCGCTCCCTTGTGTTCTGCGCCAAGGGCGGTGATGTGGCCATGACCATGGTCCGGGGCAAGATCCTGTACCAGAACGGCCGATTCCCCACCATCGACCTGAAGGCCGTGATGGAGGACCTGACCGGCTATGCCATCAACCAACTGTTCCGGGAAAAGGAGTAAGTTATGTCTGAATCCTCCAAAAAACAAACCTTCCTCCACGGTGCGGCCCTGCTTGCCATTGCCACTGCCGTGGTAAAGCTCATCGGCGCGCTGTATAAGCTGCCCCTGAATGCGGTGATCGGTGCGGAAGGCTATGCCTATTTCACCACCGCCTATGATATTTATGCGGTGCTGCTGATGATCTCCACTGCCGGTCTGCCTGTGGCCATGAGCCGTATGATCAGCCAGGCAAGCTCCCTGGGGCATTATAATCAGGTCCGTCGGATCTACCGGACCGCCCGGGCCATTTTCCTTGGGCTGGGTATCGTCAGCACGGTTATCATGCTGGTAGGCTGCCACTGGCTGGCGAATACGCTGAATCAGCCTGACGCATGGGCCGCCATCGCATCCCTTGCCCCCTGCGCCCTGCTGATGGGCATGATCTCCGCATACCGGGGCTTCTTCCAGGGTCAGGGCAATATGCGCCCCACCTCCAACTCTCAGATGATGGAAGCAGTGTTCAAGCTGCTGATCGGTCTGAGTGCCGCCTTTGCCATTATGTATTTTACAAAGAGCGTGGCTCTGGCTGCGGGCGGTGCGATTTTGGGTGTAACCGTCAGTTGCCTGGTTTCCGTGTTTTATCTGCGGGGCAAATTCATCCCTGCCTACCGGGAACTGCCCCAGACCGACGAGGCGATGGGCAGCTTTGGCGCTACCGCAAAGTCCCTTTTGGCCATTGCCATTCCCATTACCATCGGTTCTGCAGGACTGCAGCTATTGACTGTGGTGGAATCGGGCCTTTATATGGACCGGCTGGTGTACCTCATTGGCAGCAATCAATATATGAGCCATATGGTAACCGCGGAGGTGGATGCCCAAAAAGCCGCCACCATCCTGAAGGGCATTTACAACATGGCCCAAACTATTTTCAATATGCCCTGCGCATTTATCATCCCCATCACCGTCAGTGTGATCCCGGCGATCACAGAAAATCTGACCCTTTTGAAGGATCAGGCAGTTCGGGACACAGAGGAGTCTGCCGCCCGGATCACAGGTCTTCTGAGCCTGCCATGTACGGTCGGTCTGTTTGTGCTGGGTAAGCCGATCATGTCCTTGCTTGGCGGCTACACCGGCGAGAATCTGGTGCTGGGCGGGCAACTGCTGGCGCTTTTGGGCATCAGCATTTTCCTGTATGCCATTATCCAGTATACCAACGCCCTGCTTCAATCCCACGGCTATGCCCATGTGCCGGTGATCAATATGCTGCTGTGCGGCATTGCCAAGCTGGCAGTGGTGTATATTCTGGTGGGAAATCCCGCCATTGGTATTCTGGGCGCACCCATTGGTGCTGTTTTGGGCTATGGCTGTATCGCCATTTTGAACCTCGCCGCCATTTCCAGGCTGGTTCCCCAGAAGCCGGCACTGCTTCGCAACCTTTTGCGCCCGGTGCTGCCCGCTGCCCTTATGGGCGCTGCTGTCTATGGCTGCTACCTGGCAGTTGTGAAGCTCTTCGGTGAAGCAGCAAGCAGCCTGATCCTTTGCGGCGCTCCCATCGCAGTGGGTGTGGTAGTCTATTTTGTAGGTGTGGTGCTTTTCAAATCCATTAAAAAAGAGGATTGCCAGCTCCTTCCCAAGGGCGATAAGATCGCAAAACTCCTGCATCTGTAAAAAAGTTACAGGAATTTCAAGAAATACCCACATTTTTTTGAAAAAATGGCAAAAAGCCCTTGAAATTCCTGCTAAAATATGATAGTGTCTAAGTACCAGATATTTGGAAAAGAGGTAATTTATTATGAACAAAACTGAACTCATCGCTGCCGTTGCAGCAAAGACCGGCCTGACCAAGAAGGACGCTGAGTGCGTCATCAACGCCACCATCGAGACCATCACCGACAGCCTGGTTAAGGGCGATAAGGTTCAGGTTTCTGGCTTCGGCATCTTCGAGGTCAAGGCTCGCGACGCTCGCGTTGGCCGCAACCCCCGCACCAAGGAGACCATCCAGATCCCCGCTACCCGCCTGCCCGCTTTCAAGGCAAGCAAGACTTTGAAGGACAGCATCGCAAAATAAGATGCGTCTGGACAAGTATCTGAAGGTCTCCCGGCTGATCAAGCGCCGGACCGTTGCCAACGAAGCCTGCGACAATGGCAGGATCAGCGTCAACGGAAGAGTCGTGAAAGCCAGCTACGAGGTGAAGGTCGGTGATCGCATTGAGATCGCCATGGGCCCCCGCACCGTAGCCGTGGAAGTAACGTTCATTGCTGACAACGTCCGCAAGGATGATGCAGTTACCATGTATAAAGAGATCTGAAGAACAATGGCGGTGTCTCACACGAGACACCGCCATTTTATTTTATTTTCTTCGGTTGCCGTCCTTGTCGTACCGGACGGTGATATGCAGCGTAATCGCCAGCCAGGCAACAGCCGTCAGGGCCACTTCCCAGATCAGGCAAACCACGGCTTTATCCAGAACCTGAAGGGTATCCTTTCCTCCAAGGGTCAGGCAGATGATTCCCATAATAAGGGTCAGCAGGATCCCAAGGCCTGCGAACACCAGGCCCGCAAAGCGCTGGGTGTACCGCCATGCATCCACACTTCCCATGCCAAAATAGGTGCGGAAACCAAATCTGTGGTTGGCTTCCCTGGGTGCTTTGAACAGATAGATCAGGCCGAGGACCAGCAAGATCAGCGGTCCGATCATCACTGACCATTTCGCGATCGAACCGGCCTTTCCCAGCAGTCCGCCCAGCTCCGGCACCAATTTGGACAGATCCAGACTGTCCATCAATTCGGTGATCTTATTCATACTAGCTCCTTATTTCTCTTCCAGGAATTTATTGATCTCATGGACAAAGCTGCGCACATCCTGGAACCGACGGTAGACGGAAGCAAAACGGATATAAGCGACCTCGTCAAGGGGCTTGATCCGCTCCATGACCATTTCGCCGATCCGGTCGGTGCTGACCTCCCGCTCCAGGGTATTCTGGATGGTCTGCTCGATCTCCGTGGCGATCCGGTCCAGCTCTGCCATGGTTACCTGGCGCTTGTCAAATGCCCGGACCATAGAATTGAGGATCTTATTCCGGTCAAAGCTCTGACGGGAACCATCCCGCTTGACCACAATGATCGGCAGGCTTTCCACGATCTCATAAGTTGTAAACCGACGCTGGCACGCAAGACACTCACGACGGCGGCGAATACTCAAACCGTCTTCAGAATGGCGGGAATCCACGACCTTGCTTTCCTGGTCGCCGCAGAACGGACATTTCATGGGATCCACTCTCCCTTTTCTTATTTGATTTATCTATTATATCAGCTTTTCTTTTCCTTGTCAAACCGGGGAAAATAGGTTAAAATAAATGCGAGGTGTTTTCTATGAAGAAAAAGATCGTCTATGCCCTGTGGGCATATCTGTATATCCTTTGCGGAGTGCTGGGCTTTATCGAAAAGCCCGATGGTTTCCCGGGCTTTCTGTTTCATGCTGCCGCCATCCTCTTTTTCCTGCCCGGTGCATGGCTGCTTTACAATGGCCGAAGGGAAGGCTGTAAAAAGGACCTTATCCGGGTACGGGTCATTTCTCTTGTTTCCCTGGCCCTGACCCTTGTATTCCTGGTGGCAAACCTGTTTGCCGTTACCGGTGCAGAAGCCGTAGCCCTGTGGCTGGACCGGGTCTTGGCGGTCGTTTCCGTCCCCATGTACTGCGCCCCCAACTGGGCTGTGAGCCTGTTTTTGTGGGCCTGTCTTTTGGTGGCAAGTCTCCAAAAGGTCAATACTGATTAAACTCCTCCGGGTCGAAGGTGATCACAGTATGATATATGCCCTGGTCCAGTGCGGCCAGGGCATTGTCTATGCCCTGTTTGATCACTGCTTCCTGACCCTTCCACTGCTGTGGGATGGACACATCGAACACCAGATTGGTGTGCCCCGTTCCCGGTACCATACGGAAATCGTGCAGAGACATTCTCTTGTCCATCCCCTTGATGACCTGCTCCGCCACAGCCCGCAGGGTATCTACCTTGGGGTCTCCCACCGCCACCGGATCATAATGGATCACCAGATGCACATTATGCTCCCGCAGGCAGAGCCGCTCAATATCGTCGATGATCTCATGGCAAAGGAGTGGGTCCTCCTTCTGGTCCATTTCCACATGAAGGCTGGCAAACCGCTGTCCCGGACCGTAATCATGGACCATCAGATCATGATAGCCCAGGACCAGGGGAGAGCTTTTCAGCGTTTCCACGATCAGATTCCGCAGCTCCGGACTGGCATTTTCCCCAAGCAGGGGGCTGACAGTCTCCTTTGCCATCATAGCACCGCTATACAAAATAAACAGCGCCACCCCCAGGCCCATATAGCCATCCACCTTTAAACCGCTCAAAGTCTCTATCAGACCTGCAGCCATAACGGCAGCCGTTGCCAGCACATCGTTACGGCTGTCTGTAGCGGTGGCAAGCAGGGCAGACGAGCCGATCCGCTTGCCAAGGCTGCGGTTAAACAGGCACATCCACAGCTTGATCCCAACCGACACCACCAGCACCAGCACTACAGGCAGCGTAAATTCCACTGCCGTGGGATTTAAGATCTTCTGTACGGAGGTCTTTGCCAGCTCCACACCAATGACAAGGATCATCACCGCCACCGCCAGACCGGACAGATATTCATACCGGGCATGGCCATAGGGATGGTCCTGATCTGCCGGCTTTTCCGCCAGCTTGAAGCCGATCAGCGTAACCACAGAGCTGGCAGCGTCAGACAGGTTGTTCACCGCGTCTGCCATAATGGACACCGATCCGCTGATCATTCCCGCAAACAGCTTGATGGCAAATAAAAGCACATTACAGGCAATGCCGGTCATTCCCGACAGCTTGCCAATGTTGGCACGCACTGCACCGGAATTTGTATCTTCATGGTTTTTTACGAACAATTTTAGCAAAAGTTTGGTCATGGATGTTCCTCCGCCTATAAAAAATCGGAATTCTACTGCCGGTAGAGTTCCGGATTCTACCGCCGGTGTCCCTCTGTTTTCCCCGTTTCTCTGTTTTGGGGTTTACAGTCCGGCGCTTTTTGTGGTAGGATATGATTACATTTTATTATATTCCAGTCCCCTGCGGCTGTAAAGTACTTTTTAAGGAGCGTTTTTTATGTCCTATCGTATCATTACCGATTCCTGCTGTGATTTCCCTGAGAATATGTATGAGGAATTGGGACTTTCTATGATCCCCCTGTCTCTAAACTATGAAGGCAAGGATCATACCGATCTTTCTGAGAAGTTTCTGAAGAAGCTGTTTCAAGGCCTGCGGGATGGTAAGGCCGCTTCCACCTCTGCCGCAAACCCGGAAGGCTGGACCTCTGTGATCGAGCCTGTTCTGGCCGCCGGTGAGGATGCGCTGGTGTTGACCTTCTCCTCCGGCCTTAGCACTACTTATCAGTCTGCGGTGATCGCTGCAGAGGAATTGAAGGAAAAATATCCCAACAGGACAGTCAATGTGGTCGATACGCTGTGCGCCTCTTTGGGTCAGGGCCTGCTTGTATGGTATGCCTGCAGAAAGCGGGACGAGGGCTTATCCCTGGAGGAGCTGACTGCCTGGTGCGAAAGCCATAAGCTGAATCTGTGCCACTGGTTCACCGTGGATGATCTGATGTACCTGAAGCGGGGCGGTCGTGTCAGTGCCGCCACTGCGCTGGTTGGCACTATGCTGCAGATCAAGCCTGTTCTCCATGTGGACGACGAGGGTCATTTGATCAACATCTCCAAGGTCCGGGGTCGCAAGGCATCCATCGAAGCCCTGGCAAACAAGATGGGTCAGACCGGTCTGCCCGGTGAAAACGACACCGTGTTTATCTGCCACGGCGACTGCATTGCGGATGCCGAATATCTGGCCCGCCTGGTAAAGGAAAAATACGGTGTAAAGGATGTGCTGATCTACTACACAGGCGCGGTCATCGGTTCTCACTCCGGCCCGGGCACACTGGCCCTGTTCTACCTGGGCGAGCATAGATGATCTTTCTTGGCATAAGCGCACAGCCGCAAGGGGATCGCCCTTGGGCAACACCCCATAAGGAAGTATTGATTTGAACGGTCTCTTTTCCGCTTAACTGCATAAAAAATCACCGAAATACCACAGTATTCCGGTGATTTTATTATTTTCGTTTCAGCACCAGCGCGGTGCGGCTGGGGAGGTACAGCTTCAATTTCGGGTCGGCAGTATAGGTCTGGTGATAGATCCTGCCCTGACCGCCGAAGCAGAAATCGTCTGAGGAGAAGAACACCTGATAATCACCCTTCTCCGGCAGGAAGATCTCGTAGCCATCGTAAGATCTTGACTGGTGGAAGTTAAACACAAAGATGGCATCGCCCTTCTGATAGGCCAGCACCTTGTCGTCGTTGTGGAGCAGTAGCTGCCTGTCCCGGCCGCCAAGGACGCGGTGCTCCTTGGCAAGGGCAACCATATCCTTTTCAAAGACATTCAGGTACTGATATTTCAGGTTCGGATCGTCTGCCAAGCTCCACTGGCGGCGGCAATAATGATAGCTCCAGCCGTTGCCCTCTCTGGGGAAGTCGATCCACTCCGGGTGGCCGAACTCGTTGCCCATAAAGGTCAGATAGCCTTCACCGCCCAGGCTCATGGTCAGCAGCCGCAGCATTTTATGCAGCGCCATGCCCCGGTCGATCACAAGGCTTTGGCTGTCCTTGTGCATATTCCAGTACATTTCCTGGTCGCACAGCCGAAAGGCAATGGTCTTATCTCCCACCAGCGCCTGATCGTGGGATTCGCAGTAGCCGATGACCTTTTCATGGGGACGACGGCTGGACAGCTCGTAATAGATGCTGTTCAGATCCCAATGCTCATCGGGAACTTCCTTCAAAAGCTTGATCCACATATCCGGCTCGCCCATGGCAAGGCGGTAATCAAAGCCCACTCCGCCTTCATCAAGGGGCAGACACAGGCCGGGCAGGGCAGAGGTATCCTCTGCGATCAGGATCGCGTTGGGATCTACCTGCCGGGCAAGGGCACAGGCAAGCTGCAGATATGTAACAGCGGCCACATCCGTATTCATGGAAAAATACTTTCCGTAATCCGTAAAAGCAGTTCCCAGACCGTGGTCCAGATAGAGCATGGAGGTAACACCGTCAAAGCGGAAGCCGTCAAAATGATACTCGGTCTGCCAGAATTTCAGGTTGCTCAGCAGGAAGTGGATCACTTCATTTTTATCGTAGTCAAAGCACTTGGTATCCCAGGCAGCATGGTCGCCCCTTGGTCCTGCATGGAAAAACTGCCAGGGTGTGCCGTCAAATTCATTGATCCCCTCCCGGGTGTTCTTGCTGGCATGGGAATGGACCACATCCAGAAGCACCGCAATGCCCATGCTGTGGGCTGTATCGATCAGCTTTTTCAGGCTCTCCGGCCGTCCGAACCGGGAGGAAGCGGCAAAAAAGTTGGTAACCTGATAGCCAAAGGACGCATAGTAGGGATGCTCCATAATGGCCATGATCTGTATGGTGTTATAGCCCAGAGCCTTGATCCGGGGCAGCACATTCTCACGAAACTGATCGTAGCTTCCCACCGCCCCTTCTTCCTGGGCCATGCCAATATGACATTCGTAGATAAACAGGTCCTTTTCCGGCACAAAGACCTTGTCCGACCAGACAAATTCCTCTTGGGGATCGTAGATCACCGCGTTCCAGTCGTTGGTCTGAGGATCTTGCACCACCCGGCGGGCATAGAGGGGGATCCGCTCCAGCTCCTGCCCTTCACGGACCACCACCGCCATGACCTTCATACCGTCCTGCAGGGTGCTGCGTCCTCTTAAAAACAGCTCAAATACACCGTTTTCCTTTTTTTTCATAGGGTAGGCATAACGCTCCCAGCCGCAAAAATCACCGGTCAGGTAGATCTTCTCCGCACCGGGCGCCCACTCCCGATAGTACCAGCCGTTCCTTGTTTTATGGAAGCCAAAATAGGCGCTGCCGTTGGCAAAATCCGTCAGCGTCATACCTTCGGGAAGCAGGTCTTTCTTCTTTTTCTCATACCGCTGTACCCGCAGTTCAATATCCTGTTTGAATGGTTCTAAATATGGGTCATACTGCAGAAGCTTGTAATTCATCCGACTCGTCCTTTCTTCCGTACTTACTATTACTTTATATCCCATTTGCCATTCCGTCAAGCTGAAATCCTATCCAGCACGGCGAAAAATGCTTTTTGCATTAACAAAAAGCAGACTGGGAGACAGTCTGCTTTATGTTTTGCGTATAAACTTTTCCTTGCACTTGGGGCAGGTGATAGAGATCTTCCCCCTTTTCCGAGGTACACGCACCTGCTGACGGCAGCGGGGGCAGTCAAAATACCGATGCTCCCGGTCCTTGATCCGCTGAACCAGCATAAGATACTTCCGGTTTTCCCGATACCGTTTGTAGGTATTGCGGGAAAGGATCCGAAACAGCGCCCAGCCCATAAGGCCATAGGACACCAGTATCAAAAGCAGATCTATTAGCGGTAATTTAACAAACAGGGACAGGACCGAGGCGATCAAACCTGCCACCAATATGGCAATATTCAGCTTATCCGTTCCATAGCGGCCCATCATAAAATGATTCAGCCAATTTCTAAATTTGCTCATACTGCTCCTCGTGTCCATAAGATATCTTTATTATATTGCAAATATCCCCAATTTCAACCGTCAATGAGAATATTTAACGATTTGTTTACAGGCGGTGATCAAGACATGGCAAGGCGCTTCAGCACCCGCAGGAATACCTGCCCCCAGCTAAGCCGGTCCACCGCCTCCGCTGCCACCAGGGGGATCTGAGACAATATCTGGTCTCCCGCTTTTACGGTCATGGTCCCCAGCCGCTGCCCCTTGCTTACCGGTGCCGTTACTTCCTCTGTCAGCTCGATCTGGGTGGTTACCAGACTTTTCTGGGCCTTGTCGATGAGCATGGCATCCTTCTGACCAAGCTCTGCGGCCACAAGCTCTGCTGTTCCCAGCTTTACCGGGATCTGTGCCGATCCTGTCAGCTCCGGCTGGATCACCGCAAAGCCGGCAAAGCCGTAATCCAGCATGGCCTTACAGGCATTAAACCGCTCCTGAGAGGTGGTGCAGCCCATGACCACTGCGATCAATTCCATCCCGTCCCGCTGGGCAGAGGCCGACAGGCAATAGCCTGCACCGGAGGTAAACCCGGTCTTCAGACCCGTTGCGCCCTGATAAAACCGCACCAGCTTGTTGGTGTTGGACAACCCAAATGCACCGTCCCGCACCGTGTCCATCCAAATGGTGGTGTATTTTTTGATATCCGGGTGGTTTTTCAGCAGCTCCCGGGACATAAGGGCAATGTCATAGGCGGAGGTCCTATGCTCTGCGGCAGCCGCATCGTCATCCAGCCCTGTGCAGTTGACGAAGTGGGTGTCGTTCATGCCCAGCTCCCTGGCTCTGACGTTCATCATCTCTACAAAGGCGCTCTCACTGCCGGCAAGATGCTCTGCCATGGCGCAGGCACAGTCGTTGGCGGAGCTGACGGCAATGGATTTGAGCATATCCGCCACCGTCATGGTCTCACCCACCTTCAGGTAGATCTGACTGCCGCCCTTCGCGGCGGCGGTTTCTGATGCGGTAACCGTATCCTCCCAGCCGATCCGCCCAGCGTCGATCGCTTCCATACTCAGCAGCATGGTCATGACCTGGGTAACGCTGGCAGGGGCTAAGGGCTCATGCTCGTTACTGGCATACAGCACCGTTCCTGTTTCCACATCCATCAGCAGCGCACTTTTTGCCGGGATCTCCAGATCCACCGCCCGGGCACTGACAGGCATGATACCCACAAGTACTCCCAAAATAACTATGATCCAACAGACCCGCTTCATAACGATCCCTCCCAGAATTTCTGGTCTATCCTATGAGGGTCGTCCCTGCAATATGCGAGACATTCTTCATTTGTGCAGAGCAGGAGCAAGCCGCCCTACTGTTTTAAAAATCCGGGATAAAGCCGGTATCAGCGGCGGCCGCCTCCTGGGTAAAGCCTTCTATGTCATTCAAATACATCCAGCTTAGGACTGCCTGATATTCCTCATCGGTTATGGGCCTGTCAAAGGGCGGTCTCAGCCCCGGCATAGGGGTATACTGCCGCATCAGGCTCACCAGGACCTGACCGGGAGCAAAGGCTTCCCCGATCCAGTCCAGCACCTTCAGGGAATTTTCCACCTGACCCGGGAGGATCAAATGGCGGATGATCACACCCCGAACCACCTTGTCGCCCTGCCATTGCACCGGTCCTGTCTGGTTGACCATTTCCCGGATGGCCAGAGATGCCACCTCAAAATAATCCGGCGCACCGGAAAGGCTGCGTGCCAACCCATTATCCCCATATTTCATGTCCGGTAAGTAGATGTCGATCTTCCCGTCCAGCGCCCGAATGGTGTCTGCAGTTTCATAACCGCCGCAGTTATAGACCACAGGAACGGATAATTTTGGTGTCAGAGCAGGCAGGATGCCGGGCAGGAAGTGGGACGGGGTTACCAGGTCGATATTTTCAGCCCCCTGGGCGATCAGCCCTTCCATTTCCCCCCGTAGCTGCTCCGATGTGAACACCGTTCCCACCGGTCCGCCGCTGATGGCCCGGTTTTGACAGTATTTGCAGCCCAGCGTGCAGCCGCCAAAAAAGATCGCACCGCTGCCGCCCTTTCCTGCCAATGCAGGCTCTTCCCACTTGTGGATCATGGCTTTTGCCACCAGCATTTTATCCGAGCAGCCGCAAAAGCCGGTTTTTCCCCCTGTCCGGTCAATGCCGCACTGCCGGGGACACATTTTGCAGTTAACATAATTCATAAATATTCCACCTTTTTTCTATCATACCACCTTTCACCCAAAAGCTCAATAAATTTCAGGTCCGCACACTGCCGCGCCACTGTCCATTGTCCATTCGCACAGCCGTTTGGCAAGCAGAAATTTGACACATTGGTCTGTAAAGTTTTAGTATTAACAAGGTACTTCTTTACCATTTCTCTTTTTTATGCTATCATAAGAAAAACACTTGCAGGAGGTCGAAATATGGAAATTCGTTTTGCTGAGCCCCGGGATGTGCCGGGCATCCTGTCTCTTTTGCGTCAGGTGGGTCAGGTCCATCATGAGGGCCGTCCGGACCTGTTCCGGAAGGGCGCACAAAAATTCAGCGCTTCTCAGGTCCTTGCCATGCTGAATGTATCCCAAACACCTATTTTTACCGCCGTTGAAGATGGGGAAGTGGTAGGCTACGGCTTTTGTGAGCTGCGCACCTATCAGCAAGACCCCCTGTTTTACGACCGCAAGGAGCTTTATATCGAGGATCTGTGTGTGGACGAAAACCACCGGGGCACCCATATCGGCTCTGCCATTTATGATACCATTTGCCGCTTTGCTCAGGAGCAGGGCTGTTACAGCGTAACCTTAAATGTATGGTCCTGCAATCCCGGTGCTGTAAAATTTTACGAAGCCATGGGCCTTGTGCCCCAAAAAGTAACGATGGAGCGAGTTTTGGATGTTAAATAAGCAGGAGATCTATGAGGCCGTGATCTGCGACTATACCGCCGAGGGCTTGGGTGTTGCCAGGATCGAGGGCTGTGCGGTGTTCGTTCCAAATGCCATTGCCGGGGAAAGGTGCAGGATCCGCATCGAAAAGGTAGGAAAGACCTGGGCATCCGGCAAGATCGTGGAGCTTTTGGCGCGTTCCCCCCATCGGGTAAACCGGGAATGTCCGGTTGCGAAGCTGTGCGGCGGCTGCGATTTCTGGCACATGGACTACGAAGAAGAATGTCGGGCAAAAGCTGAGCGGGTGCGGCAGGCCCTGAACCGGATCGGCGGCGAGGAGCTGGAAGAAATTCCCATTTTAAGCGCCCCCACCTGTTACAGCTACCGCAACAAGGCCCAGTACCCGGTTTCCAGCCAAAAGGGCAGGGTATATGCAGGCTTTTACCGCTCCGGCACTCATAGTGTGGTGGAAAATAAACGCTGTCTGATCCTGCCTGAGGAAATGGATCAGGTAAAAAAGCTTGTGGTAGATTATGTAAACCATTATCGGATCTCTGCCTACGAGGAAACCACCCGGGAGGGTCTGCTGCGGCACATTTATGTGCGCCGGGGCGCAGTATCCGGGCAAGTCCTGGTCTGTCTTGTGGTCAACGGACGGAAGCTGCCCCATGTTGACGATCTGATCACCCGTCTGCAAGCCGTTCCCGGCTTTACTTCTTTGGTGCTGTCTGTGAACACAAAGGCCGGCAACACCATTTTAGGCGATGAATTTATCACCCTGTATGGCCCGGGCTATATTGAGGACACCCTTTGCGGGCTCGATTTCCGACTTTCTGCCCGGTCCTTCTATCAGGTGAACCACCATCAGGCCCAGCGGCTCTACGAAGCTGCCATCGCACAGGCCCAGATCACGAAAAAAGATCTGGTGCTGGACCTGTACTGCGGTGTGGGTACGATCACCCTGGCCATGGCAAAGGCTGCCGGTAAGGTGATCGGTGTGGAGGTCGTTGGGCAAGCGGTGGAGGATGCCAGAGAAAATGCCAAACGCAACGGCATTGAAAACGCAGAATTTTTCTGCGGTGATGCGGGAAAGGCCGCGTTGAAGCTGAACGAGCAGGGAATTTCTCCCGATGTGGTGGTGGTAGACCCGCCCCGAAAGGGCCTGAACGCAGATACCATTGAGGCCCTGCACCGGATGCAGCCCCAGCGGATCGTGTATGTTTCCTGCGACCCGGCTACGCTCGCCAGAGATGTGGCGCTTTTAAAGGAAAAGGGCTATGCGCTGAAAAATGCCCAGGCTGCTGATCTGTTCCCACGCTGCGCCCATGTAGAATCAATCGTGTGCCTTGCACGCGATTGATTCCGTGATATAAATTCCTTGCGGAATTTGCGATATGCCCGTCGGGCGCGATATATCTTCCATGCGATATGCCCTGCGGGGCGCGGGGAATTTATATCATATCGCAACCGAACCAAGTGAGGTTATATCGCATTTGCAAAATATATCGCGTTGCGAAGCAACATATCAACATAAGCTTTCATTGTAGGAAACGGTCTGTGTGCCGTTTCCTACATTTTTTGCAAATCGTCGTGTATGACCGCGTCTGCAGAAACGTCGAAAATATTACAGACCCGGAATAATAAATTGGTGACTGCTCGTTTGCAGCGCTGACCGCTCTCAATTTTCCGCAGGGATTTTATGCCGATCCCCAACAGGGCTGCCATTGATCTTTGGGAAAGGAAATATTTTGTGCGCAGGTATTGCACATTCCTGCCAAACTGCTGTTCAAATTCTGTGTATTCCATTTACCTTCCTCCTTTTTCGTATTATTTTATATTACTAAGTATTACTTGTCAAGCATTAGTAGTATAAAGTGGTATAATATTGCTTGAGGTGAGATAAAATGAAACCGTTAAAAGAGCGAATCAGCATTACTATCGACAGTGATCTGTTGGAAGCCATCCGGGAAAAGGCAGAGGCGGATGACCGTTCTTTGTCCCAGTACATCAATCTGGTACTGAAAAAGCATCTGGAAGAAGACCAATAATGTAAACGGCGGGAGCAAGCCCCCGCCCTACAGTGTGTGATCGTAGGGCGGGGGTTTACTCCCGCCGAAACTATAATTGTTTAGGCAAAATCTGTGGTGTCGTCGTTTGTCAGGTTTCCGTTGCCGGAAACAGGGATCGCGTCGCCCAAAAATGTAGGCTCCGGTTTGAAAATGCATTTTGTCCAATCCTTGGCCCTGGCAAGAACCTCCCGAAGATCCCGTACAAGCTGACCTGCATAAGTACGGTAATCAGCACCCACACCGTAGGCCTCTATTCCAAGCCGGTCGGCAATGTAGAGCGCACGATACAAATGGTATTCCTGGGTAACGATCAGGATCTTATCTGCCTGAAAGATCTCCTTTGCCCGGTAAATACTCTCGTAGGTGGAAAAGCCAGCGTGGTCCATGAACACATTTTCTGAAGGGATCCCCCTGTCAACAGCAAACTGCTTCATTACCGCCACTTCATCATATTCGACCCTTCCGTGATCACCGCTCATCAGAAGCTTTGGCGCAGCCCCCAATTCATACAGCTCCTCTCCACGGGCCAGCCGGTCATAGAGCATATCGCTGGGTGTTCCATCCTCCCGAACTCCACAGCCCAGCACCAAAATGCAGTCTACTTCTTCCAGCCTGGCTGCATCCTCAGCCGTAAGGATCTGCTTGCCTGTGCGCAGCTTCACCAGCGTATTGATCACCGTCAACGCGCTGATCCCCAGGATACACAGGCACAGAAATACTGCCAATATTCTCCGTATGGTTCTCTTTTTCGTTTTCATTATGCTTCTCCGTAAATCGTGAGGGATCGTGCTTGTTGCGAAGGAGATCGCCACGTTGCTTCACTCCTCGCAATGACAGGGCTTCCGATGGCTTTTGCAGTCCCTACATACACCATTGTAGCTGCGTCAGTATATCTGTCAGCTTTTATTCCGTTTCTTCTTCAAGAACATATTCTTCAATTGGCTGGCCGGTATAATGCTGGTACAAGTGCAAGGTGTCCACATAGCGCTGAAGGTTCTCCGGGCAGCCCAATGTTCCGATGATCAGATAGCCGCCGTCCTCCTTTGTAAAGGCGGAGATCAGACATTTTCCTGCGTTGGCTGTAGATCCGGTTTTCAGGCCGCAGGCCGCTTCGCAATAAAACTGGGAGTCTTCATGGAGCAGCAAATTGGTGTTCTTCCAGCTTGCGGTCTCACCGCTGACATAGGTTACATCGTCCTGCACCATAGCCACATACTTTTTCATAACGGGGTCTTCCAGCGCCAGGCGGCTGATCTCCACCAGATCGCTGAGGCTTGTATAATGGCCCGCTGTGTCAATGCCATCCGGATTGGAAAAATGGGTGTTTTCCAATCCCAGCTCCAGCGCCTTCTCGTTCATTTTCCCCGCAAATATGCCCAAAGCGGCCGTTGCAGACAGGTCCGGGTTTTCGCTGATAGCCCGACCGGCCGCCACCGCCAGAATATAAGCCGCGTCATTGCCGCTCTTCATCAGCATCCCCTGAACACACTGCTCGACCGTTACCCGCTGGCCCTGATAAATGTAAGCAACAGAAGATTCCGGGTCGATCCAGGTTACTTCCTCACCGGCTGTTACCACCGTTTCCGGGTCTAAGTACTGCAATGCCACCCAGGCTGAGTACAGCTTGGTCAGGCTGGCAGGTGCAATTTTCTCCTGCATATCCCCCTTGGAAAACAGCAGTGTTTCCGTCAAGGTGTCATAAACAAACACATGGGTTGCAGACAGCTCAAAATCCGGTGTCGGATATGTAGGCGCCGGTTCTGTGGTCTCCTCCGGCAGGGTGGTCTGCTCAGTAGGCTCCGGTTGCCGGGTCGTTTCTGTTTGGGTCGTTGCCCCTGTGGTTTCCGGCAGATCTTCCCCACGGCTGCAGCCACAAAGCAGGCTCAGGCATAGCATACAGGCCAGGATCAAGGCCTTTAATGATCGGTTCACGCAGATCTTCCTCTCTGAATTGATCTTTCAGTACACCCTATTATAGCATATTTTTTAAAAAGGGAAAGCCCTTTGAAATATTTTCTTCTGCCCCTTTACGAACAAATAAAAATGTAGTACAATATTTATATCTTATTCTGGGGAGGTTTGGCGGATGAGCTGCTTGAAATGCGGAAAAGAGACTGCCGGTAATCAGGTCTTTTGCGATAACTGCCTGTGCGTTATGGAACTTCATCCCATAAAACCGGATGCCAAGGTCAGCCTTCCCCACCGGGAAGAAGCCGTGATCCCCAGGAAATCCACCCGCAAGCGGGCGCAGTCTCCGGAGGAACAGCTTACCTCCCTGCACCGGCTGGTCCGTCGGCTGATCGTAGCACTGGCTCTGGTATCTCTCCTTTTTTGCCTGTGTGCCGCCGCGCTGGCTTATACTTATTTAAGCAGTAAGGATCTGCCCGTTGTGGGGCGTAATTACACCATCGACACGACCCAGCAGCCTTAATCACAAACACAATGTTTCACGTGAAACATGGAGGATCATTCATGGGAAGAATTATTGCAGTCGTAAATCAGAAGGGCGGTGTGGGCAAAACCACCTCTGCCGTGAATCTGACCGCCGCTTTGACCGACCTGGGAAAGCGGGTCCTTCTGTGCGACTTTGACCCTCAGGCCAATGCGACCTCCGGTCTGGGGCTGGATAAACGGAAGCTGCGAAACAGCGTCTATGATGTGGTCGTCAATCAGGTTCCTACTCAGGAAGCCATCGTCCACACGAAGTATGGTGATGTTCTGCCTTCCACGGCAGACCTTGCCGGTGCTGCGGTGGAGCTGATCTCCATGCCGGAGCCCAGCCGTCAACTGACAAAGGCTTTGGCTGCGGTGCAGAAGGATTACGATGTGATCTTTATCGACTGCCCGCCCTCTCTGGAAATGCTGACGCTGAACGCACTGGCCGCAGCAGACAGTATTTTCGTTCCTGTCCAGTGTGAGTATTATGCGCTGGAGGGTCTGACGGACCTGATGAACACCATGCGGATGGTAAAGAAGCGCATTAACCCCCGCTTGGAGATCTTCGGTGTTGCCCTGACCATGTTTGACGGCCGTACCAACTTCTCCACCCAGGTGGCGCAGGAGGTGCGTCGGCACTTCCCCGGCAAGGTATTTGGCGCTGTGATCCCCCGAAATGTGCGGCTGGCAGAAGCCCCCAGCCACGGCCTGCCAGTTACAGTCTACGACCGCTCCAGCCGGGGCGCGCAAGCCTATAAGGCCATGGCAGAGGAAATAGCAAAGAAGCTTTAACTGTTTCACGTGAAACAACTACGATAAATGAGGTGATCCACTTGGCAAAAAAGCAGTCTCTGGGCAAGGGTCTGGGCGCACTGATGGGCGATTGGATGGAGGAAACACCCGCAGGAAAAAGCCCCTATCAGCTCCTTCCCATTCACAAGGTAGAGCCTAACCCCGGTCAGCCCCGTCAGGATTTTGACCCGGAGGAATTGCAGGCGCTGGCAGATTCTATCGCCAATCACGGCATTATTCAGCCGTTGACCGTCCGGGAGCTGCCCAACGGTTACTATCAGATCATTGCCGGCGAGCGCCGCTGGCGGGCAGCCAGACTGGCCGAGCTGAGCGAAGTGCCGGCTGTTATCATTGACGCTGACGACAAAAAGACTATGGAGCTGGCGCTGATCGAGAATCTCCAGCGGCAGGACCTGAATCCTGTGGAAGAAGCACTGGGTTATCAGGTGCTTATGCAGGAATACGGCCTGACCCAGGAGGACGCGGCAAAGCAGGTAGGTAAATCCCGCCCCGCTGTTGCCAACGCGCTGCGCCTGCTGAATCTCTGCGAGGATGTTTTGGAGCAGGTGCGGTCCGGTCAGCTTTCTGCCGGTCATGCCCGGGCAGTGCTGAGCCTGAAGTCCGAAAAGGCCCAAAAGGAAGCCGCCCAAAAGATCGTTGCCCTTGGTCTTTCCGTCCGTCAGGCAGAGCTGCTGTGCAAAAACATGGAGCAGAAGCCCGAGAAGCCTGCCACCAACGATGTTACTCTGAAGGTAAATTATGTGGCAGAATGTGAAAAGGCTCTCAGCAAGCGTCTTGGCCGGGGTGTGCGGATCGTCAATGGCAAGCGCAAGGGCCGGTTTGAGCTGGAGTTTTACGGACAGGAAGATCTGCAGGTCCTTCTGGATCTGCTTATGAAGGTTAAAAAATAAAGAAGAGAGGTAGTTGTTATGGAAAAGAAGCTGTATCGCAGCAGCAAGAACAAAAAGATCGCCGGTGTGTGCGGTGGTCTTGCAGAGTACTTGAATATCGACCCCACTATCGTCCGGGTCATTTGGGCGCTCCTGACCCTGTGCGCCGGCACAGGCCTTTTGGCTTATATTGCCTGCGCTCTTATCATCCCGGAACGGCCGGATAACATTATTGACGCCTGACCTCCTGCACTGTCTTTTACCGGGAGGCTTCCCGGATATTATGTAAACCGAAAGAAGGAAAACAACATGAAAAAGATCTTTAAGGAATTCCGCGAATTTATTGCCCGTGGCAATGTGATCGACATGGCGATCGGTGTTATCATTGCCACTGCCTTCGGCAAGATCACCACTTCTCTGGTCAACGATGTCTTCATGCCCTTTATCAGTTGGATCTGCGGCACACGGGATATGACCGCTCTGAACCTGCTGGTCCGCCCTGAGGTTTTGGATGAGACCGGTGCTGTGGTGCAGGAGGCTATCACCATTGGCTTCGGCTCTCTGCTTGCCACCGTTATCGACTTTTTGCTGATCGCACTGGTGGTCTTTATCATCGTTAAGGCGATCAACATGGCAAAGTCCGTTACAGAGAAGAAGGCTGAGGAAGTTGTGGAAGAGGCTGCGCCCCCTGCCCCCTCCGCCGAGGAAGCTCTGCTGACCGAGATCCGCGACCTGCTGAAGGAGAAGAACTAATATGACGAGATTCGTCAGGATCCTCTCTGCTGTGCTGGTACTTAGTCTTCTGTTTTGCGGCTGTGCCGTCGAACGGAAGGAGAAAACTGTGGCCGTTCACGAACTGGTCCTTACCCTCCCGGCAAACTATGTGGATCTGAGCGACCAGGATTATGCCGCAGGCTTTTCCTTTGTATACGGCTTCGAGGACGAAGCTGTTCTGGGCATTTACGAAAGCCGGGATTCTCTGGAAACCTATTATCCGGACATCACAGCAGAAAAGTATGCCCAGTTGTTTATAGAAGTCAATGGCTATGACAGCCAGATCAGCCGACAAAACAACCTTTGTACCTTTACCCATAGCGCCACCGTTGACAGTACCGACCTTACCTATCTGTGCGGTATCTTTATGTCCGGTACCAGTTTCTGGTGCGTGCAGTTTTACTGCCCCACAGAAAGCTTCCCGGAAAACGAATCAAGATTTATGGGCTATTTGCAGGCAATTGCAGTACAGGAAGCATTGACAAACTAGGGCAAACAGCCTATAATAAGTACGTTTGTACTTATTTGATCTTCGGGAAACAGAAAAAGGGAGGATTATCATGTTTAAGATCGTTCGCAAGAAGGAGCTGAACAGCGCCGTTACCCTGATGGACATCGAAGCACCCTTCGTTGCCAGGAAGGCGAGAGCCGGTCAGTTTATCATTTTCCGTTTGGATGCGCAGGGTGAGCGTGTTCCCCTGACCATCGCCGGCTATGACCGGGAAAAAGGAACGGTTACCATTATTTTCCAGAAGGTGGGCTTTTCCACCATTGCTCTGGGCAATTTAAACGAGGGCGACTATATCCAGGACTTCGTCGGACCTCTGGGCAAGCCCACTCCCGTAGAGGGCAAGAAGAAGGTCTGCGTTGTTGGCGGCGGTGTTGGCTGCGCCATTGCACTGCCTTCTGCCAGGGCCTTTAAGGAGGCCGGCGCAGAGGTTACGGTGATCGTAGGCTTCCGCAGCAAGGATATCGTCATTCTGGAAGAGGAATTTAAGGAGGTCGCAGATCGTCTGATCCTGATGACCGATGACGGCTCTTACGGCCAGCACGGTCTGGTTACCCAGCCCCTGAAGGAAATGCTGGAAAACGGTGAGCAGTTTGACGAGGTCCTGGCCATCGGCCCGATCCCCATGATGAAATTCGTCGCCCTGACCACCAAGCCCTTCGGCACACATACCATGGTCTCTCTGAACCCCGTTATGGTGGACGGCACCGGTATGTGCGGCGGCTGCCGCGTATCCGTGGGCGGCGAAGTGAAGTTCGCCTGCGTGGACGGTCCGGAATTTGACGGTCATCAGGTGGATTTTGCGGAGCTGATGAGCCGCAACGCTACCTACCGTGAGCGGGAAGCTCAGGTAAAGGAAACCCACACCTGCCGCATGGATGCCATGGGCAAGGCGCTGATCCAGTAAGGAGGAAACGGCAATGGCAAATATGACTTTGGTTAAAACCCCTATGCCGGAGCAAGACCCGAAGGTCCGCGCCCGCAACTTCCAGGAGGTAGCCCTTGGCTACACCGCTGAAATGGCCATCGAAGAAGCAAACCGCTGCCTGGGCTGTAAGAACCCCAAGTGTGTGGAGGGCTGTCCGGTCAATGTGCGGATCCCGGAATTTATTAAGAAGGTCCAGGAGGGC
>CAYLNV010000003.1:0-22184 GCA_964385085.1 uncultured Oscillospiraceae bacterium | reverse complement strand
GGCAGAAAGCATCCCCAGCAGGAGACCATTCCTGTAGATACCAGTAATATTCTCTTTATCTGCGGTGGTGCTTTTGACGGACTGGATAAGATCATCGAGGCCAGAACCGATAAATCTGCCATCGGCTTTGACGCGCCCGTAGAAAGCAAAAAGCACCGGGATATCGGAAAGCTGTTTGCTCAGGTCCAGCCCCACGATCTGCTGAAATTCGGCATCATACCGGAGCTTGTCGGCCGTATGCCGGTGATCACCAGCTTGCAGGATCTAAAAAAAGAGGATCTGATCCGTATTCTCACAGAGCCGAAGAACGCTTTGACAAGGCAGTACGAAGCGCTGCTGGCCATGGACAATGTGTCCCTTGAGATCGAGCCTGCAGCACTGGAGGCAGTAGCTGAGAAGGCGATCGAGCGCCAGATCGGTGCCCGTGGACTGCGCGCCGTTATGGAAGAGATCATGATGAAGATCATGTTTATGATCCCCTCCGACCTGTCCATACACAAGGTCATCGTTACACCCGAATGTGTTGCCGGCGGTGAGCCGACCATCATAAGGGACCCGAAAAAGCTGCGCCCAAAGCTTGGCGCTCAGCAATCATAGTCATTGGAGGGGGTAGGCAGCTACCCCCTTTTTCCATATTCTCAGAAGGGAGAAGCCTATGAGCGAATTTAATACAGTGGCTCTCATGCCTGTTCTGGCGCTGCGGGGGATCGCAGTATTTCCGGAACAGACTATACATTTTGATATTGGTCGTATAAAGTCAGCAATGGCCGTTGAGGAAGCTATGAAGCACGATGGGATCTTATTCCTTGTGCCCCAGAAAAGCATCATGGACGACGACCCGGGACTTTCCGGACTCTATTCCGTTGGAACTGTTGTAAAGGTAAAACAGGTGCTTAAATCAAATGGTGAAAATCTGCGTGTGCTTGTTACCGGTCTGTATCGGGCAAAGATCACAGAATTGATCCGTTTTGAACCGTTTTTATCAGGAAATATCGAGGCAGTAGCCGAGACCGCAGAAACAAAGGATCTACGCGCGCGGGCATTACGGCGGGACGCAAATGCGCTTTATGCCGCTTACCTGGATATTATTGAACATCCACCACAGGGTGTCCAGCTTCGTATGCTTTCCTCGGATAGCTGCGGATTCGTTGCCGATTCCATTGGACAACATTCCGGAATCGACTATACAGACAAAGCGAAGCTTCTCAGCATACTTCAGCCGGTGCGCAGACTGGAAGCAGCGATTCGTATGCTTCGTCAGGAGATCCAGATGCTCAAGCTGGAAACCGACATCCAGGAACGGACCCGCGCCCATATGGACCAGGAACAGCGGGACTATTATCTGCGGGAGCAGATGAAGGCCATTCGCGAGGAGCTGGGGGAGTGGGACGAGTACTCTGAGCTGGGTGAATATGAAAGACAGATCCTGCAGCTTAACCTTCCTGCAGAATCTGAGCGAAAGCTCCTAAAGGATCTGGACCGGCTCAGAAAGCAGCAGTTTGGTTCTGCTGAGGCATCTGTGCTGCGTGGCTATCTTGATACCGTTCTGGAGCTGCCGTGGAATACACACACCAAGGAGTGCGTGAATGTAGAATCTGCCAGAAAGATTCTTGACAAGGATCACTTTGGCATGGAAAAGGTGAAGGAGCGGATCTTGGAAACCATTGCCGTGCGCCAGCTTGCGCCGGAAATGCCGCCCCAGATCCTGTGCCTTGTCGGTCCTCCCGGTGTCGGTAAGACCTCTATTGCGTATTCCATCGCCCGTTGCCTGAATCGCAAGATGGCCCGGATCGCCCTTGGCGGTGTGCATGATGAAGCAGATATTCGCGGACACAGAAAGACTTATGTTGGCGCGATGCCCGGACGGATCCTTTCTGCCGTGATCCAGGCAGGAAGCTGCAACCCTGTGCTTCTGCTGGACGAGGTGGACAAGCTGGGAAGAGACCACCGTGGAGATCCCAGTGCCGCGCTTCTTGAGGTTCTGGACGGTGAACAAAACAAGACCTACCGTGATCACTATTTAGAGATTCCCTTTGATCTGAGCAATGTGATGTTTATCACCACAGCCAATACCGTTGACACCATCCCGCGCCCACTGCTGGACCGTATGGAGATCATCGAGCTTGGTTCTTACACTGATGAAGAAAAGGTGATGATCGCAAAGGACCATTTGCTGCCTAAGCAGCGAAAAAAGCACGGTCTGAAAGGCAATCAGCTTCGTATCAGCGATGATGGCCTGCGGGAGATCATCCGGTGCTACACAAGAGAATCCGGTGTGCGTAAGCTTGAGCAGTGTCTTGCTGAGATCTGCCGTAAAACAGACATCCGCCTGATTTCTGATAAAGGTCCTGGCCGCGTGAGTATTAACGGAAGTAATCTGGAAGAATATCTGGGTGTGCGTAAATTCCTGCCTGACCGACTGCCCAATAGCGACAATATCGGTTTGGTAACAGGCTTGGCATGGACTTCCGTAGGCGGTGAGGTGCTGGAGGTTGAAGTCAATGTAATGGATGGCTCGGGAAAATTGGAGCTGACCGGTAATCTTGGGGATGTAATGAAGGAGTCTGCCCAGGCAGCCCTGAGTTATATCCGCGCGAATGCCCAGCAGCTTGGTGTACCTGGAGATTTTTATAAAACCAAGGATATCCACGTCCATTTCCCGGAGGGTGCTGTGCCAAAGGACGGACCTTCTGCCGGTATTACAGTTTGTACTGCTATGATTTCTGCATTGACATCTACCACAGTTCGTCGGGATGTTGCCATGACCGGTGAGATCTCGATTCGCGGCCGAGTTCTGCCGATTGGCGGTTTGCGGGAAAAGACGATGGCAGCGCTGCGCCACGGCATCCGGACAGTCATTATTCCAAAGGATAACGAACGGGATCTGGAGCAGATCGATCAGACTGTGAGAAATTCTCTGAATTTTGTTACAGCGCAATCCATTGAAACAGTCCTTATGACTGCACTGAATACCAAACCGGAGCCTATGGCTACGATCCTTCAGGACATTCCGGAAGAGCTCAGGCAGAAGTCTCATAAATCTGTTATTCGTCAATGAGGTGGGCTATGAACCTTCATAACGTAGAATTTTTGATTTCTGCAGCTTCCACAAAGGATTTTCCCGGTAAAAGGCTGCCGGAAATTGCCTTTGCAGGAAAGTCAAATGTTGGTAAATCCTCAGTGATCAACCGTATCCTTCAGCGAAAAAACTTCGCCAGAGTAGGGGAGAAGCCGGGAAAAACAATTCATGTCAATTACTTTACCATTGATAACAAGTGCTACTTTGTTGATCTGCCCGGATATGGCTATGCCAAGGTCTCCCAGGCAGAAAAGGACCGTTGGGCAAGGCTGATGGAATCCTATTTTGCCGCACAGCGGATCGATCTGGGTATATTGATCGTGGATGCTCGCCATGCACCCACCAATAATGATATTACAATGGCGCGCTGGTTTCTAGACAGCAACTGCCCCTTTGTCGTGGTTGCCAATAAGCTGGATAAGGTTAAGAAAAGTCAGCTTAGTTCCAATTTGCAGACAATACGCGAGGATCTGGAACTGCCGGAGGAATGTCCTGTCATTCCGTTTTCTGCCGAAAAAGGCGACGGCAGAGATGATTTGATCAAACTGATTTTTGCCGCTGCTGGAGAATAACCAAAAAGCAGTCCAAGGCTTTGTACCTTGGACTGCTTTTAATTTTCCTTATTCAGTGCCGCCTTCAATGCCTGTGCCAGTTGATCAGGGCATGAGGTCTGCTTCATACCGCAGTGTGTGCCTTCCAGTCGTTCGATCACTGTTTGTACATCCATGCCCTCCACCAGAGAGCCGATTCCTTTCAGGTTGCCGTTACAGCCACCCATAAACTGAACATTTTTCAGCTTTCCATCCTCAATTTCAAAGATGATCGCCTGGGAGCAAGTGCCTTTCGTTTTATATTGATACTGCATATCTGAGTTCCTTTCTGATTTTCATTGATCTTTACCTATTATATGATACAATTCCGCTTCCTGCAAGCATGAATTATTTTTTATTGAAAGGTTATGATAGACATATGGGAGGTAATGCCATGAACGAAAAGAAAAATGCGGATCTGCAGCAGCAAGAGCGGGAGCAGATCATAGAGCTGGGCTCGGATGTTACACGCAGCAGCAAAGGAAATATCTATACGCTGACGATCATCGGACAGGTGGAGGGGCATCAGGTTCTTCCGGAAACAGCAAAAACCACAAAATACGAGCATGTTTTGCCCCTATTGGCTGGCATTGAAGAAAGTGATGAGATCGACGGCTTGCTGCTTCTTTTAAACACAGTGGGCGGTGATATCGAAGCCGGTCTTGCCATTGCGGAAATGATCGCAGGTATGAAAAAACCCACAGTATCTCTTGTTCTGGGCGGAGGACATTCTATCGGTATTCCGCTGGCAGTCTGTACAAAGAAATCCTTTATTACACCCACTGCCAGTATGACCGTTCATCCGGTTCGCATGACCGGCCTTGTTGTCGGTGCGCCCCAAACATTTCGCTATTTCCAGCGAATTCAGGAACAAATTGCAGATTTTGTTACAGCGAATTCCGGGATTTCCAAGAAGCAGTTTGAAAGCTATATGATGGCAACCGGGGAGATGGCGACCGATGTGGGAACGATCCTCTATGGAAAAGAAGCGGTTGCTTCCGGGTTGATCGATCGGCTGGGCGGACTCAGCGACGCGCTGTCTGCACTGCATAAAATGATCAACAAACAAAGAAATCGCTCTAAATCGGAATAAAATTTCATTCGGTACTGGAAATTCCCGTGAGGATATGTTATTATAAAGTGAATAATTTTCGGGAAGGAGATCGGCAGAGCTATGTCAATACTTCAAAGTATATTATATGGCCTGGTTTCTGGATTTTCAGAAGTTCTGCCTGTCTCTTCGCAGGCCCATCAGGCGATCCTGATGCGGCTCTTTGGTTTGGATACCAGAGAACCGCTGCGGGATCTGCTGATACATATTTCCGTACTGCTGGCGATCATTACCGGATGCAGAGCAACGATCTTACGCTTAAAACGTGAAAAGGATCTTTCAAATCGGAGACGGCGGGGCAGAAAAAGCACAAATGACAGTGCATACGAGCTGCGGCTGATCCGCACTGCTGCCGTGCCTATGCTGATCGTTCTTTTGATCTATCTGTCTTCCAGAACGATTGAGACAAATCTGACAACGCTGGCTCTGATGCTTGTTATCAACGGCATTGCTCTGATCATCCCGGAGCATATGCGACAGGCAAACAAGGATGCCCGGTCTATGACCGGATTTGACGGAATTTTGATCGGTGTAGCGGGCGGATTAAGCGCACTTCCCGGTATATCCAGAATCGGTGCGATCAGTTCCTATGCACTTATGCGCGGTGCGGAAAAGCAAAAAGTACTCAGTTGGGCATTTCTTCTTAGTATACCGGCATTATTCCTTCTGTGCATCATCGATGTGGTGCTGATCTTTTCCATCGGTGTTGGTGCTGTATCATTTCTTTCTGTTCTTGGCTATATCCTTTCTGCGATTACAGCCTATTTGGGTGCGTATTTTGGAATAATTTTTGTCCGTTACCTGGCAGTTCGGACCGGTTATACAGGCTTCGCCTATTACTCCTGGGGCACAGCACTGTTTACTATGATCTTATATCTGATCGTTTGATGGAGGAATCTATGGCAGAAAATAAGAGAAAATCGCAGGCAGAAAAAGCTGTTACTGCCGCCAAATCAAAAAATGTCAAAAAGACAAATAAAACAAAAAACAGCAATTCCAGCAAGAAACAAGGATCAGCAAAGAAGGAAAGTGCTGTAAAAAACGAACGGAAGATCCCGGTCCGATTGATTACGTCTGCGTGTTTCCTGGGCATGTTCGTTGTGCTTTTGGTTATCTTCTTTGAACCGGAGGGCGCCCTTGTTAAGCTGCTGCGGGACTTTTTGTACGGATTGATCGGAACAGTCGGATTCTATGTTTCCATTCCGGCAACTTTGTATTTGTTCATCATTCATGCCTTTAGTGGGAAGCGCCCGATCATCATGCGGTCTGTTTGTCTTTTCGCGTTTGTTTTGATATGTGGCTGTATCTCTCACCTTGTCCTGAACCCTGTGGGCTTACCTTCGGGACTTGCCTTGATCGGTGAGCTATATACCGGCGGAGTCTACGGTACTACCGGCGGCTTGCTTTGCGGATCGATCGCAATGCTGTTGCGCTGGGCTTGCGGCACGGTGCTTTCTTACATAATCTATGTGTTTTGTGCTGTTTTTACGCTTTTGGGAAGTATGCAGATCACGATCCCCAGCATTATTCGTGCGATCCAGAACCGCCCCCGGGCTGACTGGGAGGATGTGGAAGAGGAAGAAGAACGGCTGGAGCCTGCGTCCGTACTGGTAAATCACATTGCCAACAAACGGATCGAACACATCGAAAATCGCCGTCAACAGTCTGCAGATCAGGCAATGGCAGTACCGTCTGAAGAGCAATCAAACAAAAAAGCTGCCGAGATCATGCGTCAGATCGACAGTGATGTGGAAACTCCTGTTGCCGCAGCTTCTGTACCCGTTGCGGCTGAACAGGATGAATTTTCCCCGGGCATTGACGATATGCCGGAGATCATGCCTCCATTGGAAACAGAGCATAAACCTGAGCCAAAACCCGCTGTTAAACCGGAGAAGGTTACGAAAAAGGAGGCACTGGAATCCGCTGCTGAGGTTGCGCAGCAGATCGAAGAAGCAGCTTCCGCGGAGACGCAGACCTATTGCTTCCCACCCATTGATCTTTTGAAGCTTCCCGGTGCAAACGGTGCAGACGGCACTGCAGAAATGCGTGAAAATTCAAGACGGCTGAACGAAACGCTTGCCAGCTTTAAAATCGAGGCGCATATTATCAATGTTACACGGGGACCCAGTGTTACACGATATGAGGTTGAGCTGGAGAAGGGTGTGCGACTGAGTAAGCTGACCACCGCCGCTGACGATATTGCCCTTAGCCTTGGCGCTTCCGGTGTCAGAATTGCTGCTGTTCCCGGTAAGATCTCTGTTGTTGGTATTGAAGTTCCCAATCAGGCGGTTACTACCGTTTCTCTGCGGGAGGTTATTGACTCACAAGAGTTTTCCAAAGCTAAATCCAAGTCTTCCTTTGCAGTCGGCAAGGATATTGGTGGCAACTGTATCGTCGGAAACATCGCAAGATTGCCCCATATGCTGATTGCGGGTACTACCGGTTCCGGTAAATCGGTGTGCATGAACTCTATTATCATTTCCTTGCTTTATAAGGCAAGTCCTGACGATGTTAAGCTTATCATGGTTGATCCTAAGATGGTGGAGCTTGGCATATACAACGGAATTCCGCACCTGCTGATCCCGGTTGTTACAGATCCCAAAAAGGCCGCAGGCTCTCTGCAATGGGCTGTATCGGAAATGATGCGCCGCTACAAGGCAATGTCTGATGCCGGTGTCAGAGATCTGGAGTCCTACAATAGCATTGCTGAGAGTCAGGAAGGTGCAGGCAGCAAACTGCCTCAGGTGGTCGTGATCATCGACGAACTGGCTGACCTGATGTTGGTCGCAGCAAAAGAGGTTGAAGAATCCATTTGCCGCATCGCACAGATGGGCCGTGCTGCCGGTATCCACCTGATCATTGCTACACAGCGACCTTCTGCGGATGTGATCACTGGCCTGATGAAAGCGAATATCCCATCAAGAATCGCCTTCGCGGTGGCTTCTGCAATGGAATCTCGAATCATATTAGACACCCAGGGTGCTGAAAAGCTGGTAGGAAAGGGCGATATGCTCTATGCGCCGATCGGAAACGGCAAACCCAAGCGCGTTCAGGGCTGTTTCGTCAGTGATCCTGAGGTCGAAGCAGTTGCAAGCTATGTAAAAGCTAACTTTACCACCAATTATGACCAGCAGGTATTGGAGGAGATCGAGCGGAAAGCAGCACAGACCGGAAATAAGGTTACTGCAGCCGACCCGGAACCCAATGCCGATGAACTGGCTGGTGATGAAATGCTGCCTGCCGCTGTGGATGTGATCCTGGAGACTGGTCAGGCCTCTGTATCTATGCTCCAGCGTCGTCTGAAGCTGGGCTATGCCCGTGCCGCCAGAATCGTGGACGAAATGGAAGAGAAGGGGATCGTAGGTCCTTTCCAGGGAAGCAAGCCAAGATCGATTCTGATCACCAAGGAACAGTGGGAGACTATGCGCTCCGGTCAAAGTGCGCAAATGGACTTTGACGATCTGGAAGAGGACACTGAGGTTCCAGAGGATTTCTGATCATCTATTCCGGGTGAATTCCCGTTTTAGAACAAGTTGACCATCCTGCAAAATATGCATCGCATCCGGGAAGCCGGAGCGACAGCAAGGAGGAAATTTATGAAACGAGTTAATGTCAAACGCATGGCAGGGATCGCCCTTATGTCTGCAATCGTGGTTGTGCTGCAGCTTTTAGGCAGTTTCATCCGGTTCGGACCGGTATCGATCTCGCTGGTCCTGATCCCTATTATTGTTGGTGCAGCCATATACGGTCCAACTGCAGGTGCTATTCTTGGCTGTGTATTCAGCGTTGTTGTTCTCCTTCAACCGGATACAGCCTTCTTTTACGGCATCAGCTTCTTTGGGACAGTTATCACAGTACTGGTGAAAGGTACGCTTGCAGGCTGGCTGTCCGGTCTTGTATTCCGGTGTGCATCTAAAGTCAACGAATGGTTGGCGGTCATACTTTCTGCAATTGCTTGCCCGATCGTAAATACAGGGATCTTTGCAATTGGCTGCCGCCTGTTCTTTTGGGAGAAGCTTGCTGAATTAGGCAATGGTAACGCTGCTGTGTACTTATTTACAGGAATGATCGGCTTTAATTTTATTGCCGAATTTGTTGCAAATCTGATCTGTTCTCCGGTTATATTACGCGTCCTTCATGCGATCCGCAGAAACTAAAACCTTGACCGGCAGCCTTGGCTGCCGGTTTTTTTGCACCCAATGGCATGATATGGCCATTGGGTGCATAGTCTTTTCCAGGAGTGATGCATATGAGGTGCGCATGGCAAGCGTATTTAAATCTGGTTCCCACCTGGATGCGGCAGGAGGTGGACAAGCAAGGCAGGGAATGTTTGCAGGAATTGCGTCTGCGGCTTGATCATCCACCGGAACTGATAACATCCAGAGGATCTGTATGGCTCGGACAAGCTGTAACAAAGGAGGACCTTTCTTTTTGTATCAATGTTGCTTCCCGTTATTCGCCATGGGCGGCTGCGACTTCTGCACAAGGATACATAACAGCGCCCGGAGGCCACAGAGTAGGCATATGCGGAGAAGCCACAGTCGTCAGTGGATCAATGACCGGCATAACGACCCCAACCTCCCTCTGTCTGCGTGTTGCCAGAGATTTTCCCGGAATTGCGGAAAAGGCTGTATTCACAAAAGGCTCTATCTTAATTTTAGGAAAACCGGGCAGCGGAAAAACGACCCTGCTGCGTGATCTCATCCGTCAGCGTTCTGAAATTGGTTCTGACTGTATCACAGTAGTGGACGAGCGTGGTGAGCTGTTTCCGCAATCGCAAGGAAAGCTTTGTTTTCCACCTGGGAAGCGCACTGACATTCTCACAGGCTGCTCAAAGCAGCAGGGGATCGAGGCCGCGTTGCGAAACATGAGTCCGTCGATAATCGCAGTAGATGAAATTACTGCACAGGGGGATTGTGATGCATTGATCCATGCCGGGTGGTGCGGTGTCAATTTCTTTGCAACAGTCCATGCCGGAAGTCGGGCTGACCTTTTTGCACGGCCGGTATATAAACCGATCGTTAAAAGCAGGTTATTCGATACGCTTTTGATTTTACAACCGGATAAATCCTGGCGAATGGAGAGGGTAGACCTATGGGAATGAAAATTATTGGTATCATTTTGGTGATCGTTGGCTGCGGCGGTTTTGGCTTTATGCTGGCGTCTGCGCATATCAAGGAGGAAAGATGTCTTCGTCAGCTAATTCGGATTCTGGATTATATGGAGTGTGAACTGCAGTATCGCCTGACCCCTTTGCCTGTTCTTTGCAGACAGGCAGCAGCAGAAGGAGAGGGAGTACTCAGAAAGACATTCTATTTACTTGCCACACAATTGGAGGATCAAATTTCTCCTGATGTCGCGCAGTGTATGGTTTCTGCATTATCCGGCATAAAGGACATGCCTCAGCTTTCCCTTGAAGCCATGGAGCTTTTAGGAAGATCCCTCGGCCGTTTTGATATTGACGGACAACTAAAAGGACTTGAGGCAGTACGGCAGGAATGTAGACGAAATTTGAATGAGCTTACCAACAATCGGGACATACGGCTACGGAACTACCAGACACTGGGATTATGCGCAGGCGCTGCCCTTGCAATACTTTTGATATAAGCTATGGATGTTGAATTGATTTTTAAAATTGCCGCTGTTGGCATTATTGTTACGATATTAAACCAAGTCCTTTCCAGATCCGGACGGGACGAGCAGGCCACCATGACTACAATAACCGGACTTGTGGTGGTTCTGATGATGGTGGCGCAAAAAATATCAGAATTATTTGATCTGGTCAAGGGGCTGTTTGATCTGTAATGGATGTTTTTTTAAAAGCCGCAGCCGGGATCCTTGTTGCGATCATCCTGATATTGCTCCTGGCAAAGCAGGGAAAGGATCTGTCCGTTCTTCTGATCATAGCAGTATGCTGCATGGTCGTGAGTGCTTCGTTCACTTATCTTCAACCGATCAAGGAGCTTCTTGGTCGCTTGCAGACCATTGGAGCGCTAAACTCTGATACTCTATCCATCATGCTGAAAGCAGTTGGGATCGGACTGATCGCTGAAGTAACCAGCTTGATCTGCGCTGACTCCGGAAATACTGCAATGGGCAAGACCCTGCAGTTCTTAGCAAGCGCAGTGATCCTGTGGCTGTCTATTCCGCTGCTAAATGAATTGCTTGAACTACTTGATAATATATTGGGGGCTATATGAGAAGAATCATTCTCCTGATATTATTTGCAGGATTATTGATCGTGCCGGCGAAGGCTATGGAATTTACAGCACCCGAAGCACCAGAAGGTGCTGAGGAATATATGCCGGAGAACACAGAATCCTTTGGTGAAGGCCTGTGGTATGTAATAAAAACAGTAATATCAAAGCTTCAGCCAAGTATTGCAGAGGCAGCAGGGATCTGCCTGTCTTTGATCGCCGTGAATCTCTTAGTTTCAATTTTGCAAAGTACTTCAGAAAGCGCAAGATCAACTGTTCAGCTAGCAGGAACACTGTCGATCAGCCTGTTGTTGATGAAGCCTGCAAACTCCCTGATCGCCCTTGGTGCGGAGACCATAACACAGCTAAGCGATTATGGAAAGCTGCTGTTTCCCGTTCTAACGGCCGCCCTGGCCGCTCAGGGCGGTGCGACATCCTCTGCCGCACTGTATACGGGAACTGCTGCACTTGACGCGATCCTTTCATCTGTCATATCCCACCTGATCGTACCCATGATCTATATCCATCTGTGCCTGTGTATCGCCTGCAATATGCTGGACCAACCCCTTTTGAAGAACCTTCGGGATTTTACAAAGTGGGGGATGACTTGGTGTCTGAAGATCGTACTGTACGTATTCACCGGGTATTTGAGTATTACCAAGGTGGTCAGCGGCACAGTGGACGCTGCCAGCATAAAGGCGGCAAAGCTTGCTATTTCCGGTGTTGTTCCTGTGGTTGGAGGTTTGATCTCTGATGCATCTGAGACCATATTGGTCAGTGCCGGTGTTATGAAGAGCGCAGTTGGTGTCTACGGATTGCTGGCGGTTCTGGCTGTTTGGATCGGTCCTTTTCTGAAAATAGGCTGTCAGTATTTGCTGCTGAAAATGACAGCAGCCGTTTGCGGTGTGATCGGCAGCAAGGAATCCACAGCCCTGATCTCTGATTTTTCCGGTGCAATGGGTATGCTTTTGGCTATGACCGGAACAGTCTGTTTGTTATTACTTGTCAGTACGGTGTGCTTTATGAAGGGGGTGTCCTGATGGACGGGATCAGGAAGTATCTGCTGTCGGTTATTTCCGCAGCGATCATATGCTCTATCGTGAACATATTATCCGGAAAGAAATCTGCGCCCAGTTCGCTCATACGGCTGATATCGGGGATCTTTATGGCGCTGACACTCATATCCCCCCTGGTAAATATCAGGCTGTCAGACTATGCTGATTACTTCTCAGGGTTTACCGTTGATGCCAATGCGGCCGTGGCTTTTGGTGAATCTGCTGCAACAGATGAGTTGCGTTCAATCATAAAATCGCAGACCGAAGCATATATCTTGGACAAAGCTGATTCTATGGAAGTGGCGCTTGATGTGGAGGTGACGCTGAATAATGAAAATCCGCCTGTTCCCTGTGGGGTGATGATTACCGGATCCTTTTCTCCGTATTCAAAAGAAGTGCTTAGTCAGTATATCGCAAATGATTTGGGGATCTCAAAGGAGGATCAGGTGTGGACAGCGAAAACATTCGATTAAAGATAACGGCATTTATAAAAAAATATAAATATGCTGCGATTATCCTGCTGGTAGGATTGGTTCTTATGCTTATGCCCAGCAACAGCAAAAATCAGACGACTCAGCAAGCAACATTGGAGCTGGTGCAGGAAGATACCACAATCAGTGAAGAACTGGCTCAGATCCTGAGTCAAATTGCCGGGGCAGGGGATGTCCGTGTCTTGCTGACGGAGGCATCGGGTAAGGAAACGGTCTATCAAACAAACAACAAAATATCGCAGTCTGAAGAAAATAGTACCACACAGATCGACACAGTAACGGTTACTGATGCAGACCGTAACGAAACGGGGCTCGTTAAACAAACCAACCCACCGGTCTATCAGGGGGCGATCGTTGTCTGCCAGGGTGCAGACAGTGCTGCTGTTCGGCTGGCGATCGTGGATGCCGTGTCGAAGGTAACCGGTCTGAGCTCCGATCGAATTTCTGTTTTAAAAATGAAATGAATGGAGGCATTTTTATTATGAAAAAATGGAAGAAAAACCTGATCGCGCTGGCAGTGTTGTTCGCTGTATGTGCAGGAATCTATGTGAACTGGCTTTACAGCGAAAACGAGACAGTGGCAAATCTGTCGGACACATTGGATGCTGATAAGGTCCTATCGTCTGACACGCTGGTCATGAGCGGTGATGCAGTATCCTTGGAGGGGACAACAGATACGCTTAGCGAGTACTTCTCTGCAGTCAGACTATCCCGGCAAGAAGCAAGAGACAGTGCAGTAACCCTGCTTCAGGAGGCAATGGCATATAGTGAGGATGCTGAAGCGGCCCAATCCAATGCTCAGCTTGAACAGATCGTCCAAACAGCCCTTTGTGAGGCGCAAATCGAGAGCCTGGTCATTGCAAAGGGATACGCAGATTGTGTGGCCTACATCGCAGATGAAAATATTTCAATTGCTGTTGCTGCACCGGAGGGCGGTCTGCAGGATACGGATGTTGCTGTCATCGCTGATATCGTGTTGACACAGTCGGAATTTGAGATGGATGACATCTATGTGGTAGAAGTGCAATGATCAATTTGGTGCTGTGAGAATACCAACGTAAAAGAAAATAGTTGTAATTTTTAATATCTATGGTACAATAAAGAAAAGTGTTCCATATGAATCGACACAACTATTAGGAGGTATTTCCATGGCAGATAATAAGCAATATATTACACAGATGCAGGAAAACGGTGCATTGCAGATCTCTGAGGATGTGATCGCAGCAATCGTTGCACATGCGCTTAACGAAGTTGAGGGTGTTGTTGGCCTGAACACAAAGCCCGGTTCTGACATTGCTGAGCTGATCGGCAAGAAAAACAAGGGTGTCAAGATCGTTATTTCCGAAGACAATAAGCTGACCGTTGACTGTAACATTACTGTTTACTATGGACAAAGCGTTGTAGATGTGGCAAAGGCTGCACAGCAGGCTGTATCCAATGCGATTTCTTCCATGGCCGGTTTGGAAATTGCCGCAGTTAATCTGAATGTATGCGGTATCGCCCGTCAGTGAGGGCAGACCATGACAAGAGCAAATGCCAGAGAGCTGGCGATCCATCTGATCTATGGTTGGGAGTTCACCGGTGAAGAGCCGGAGGAAGTCGTTGCTATAAGATTGGATAAGGAGTATTATGCCAAGCTATCAGAAGAACATGAGGTTTATGCCGAACGCCCCAGTCGCGCCCAAATGTCTTACATCGACAATGTGGTTTCCGGTGTTGCAAACCGTGTTGATGAACTGAACGAGAAGATCCAGCAGTTCTCCATCGGTTGGGATATCTCCCGTATCTCAAGACTGGCCCGCACGATCATGCAATTGGCCATTTTTGAAATTCTATATGTCGATGATGTTCCCACAGGAGTTGCAATTTCCGAAGCAGTCCGCATTGCTAAAATGTATGACGGTAACGATACAGGCGCATTTGTAAATGGCATTTTAGGGTCATTTGCAAGAAATCTGACATCAGAGGTTTCCCAATGAGCGTAATTGGTTTCGATACCAGTAACTACACCACATCCATTGCCTTTTTTGATGGCACTGGCGGTGAAAACCATTCCAAGCTCCTGCCTGTTAAGGAAGGAGCCCTTGGTTTGCGCCAAAGCGATGCCGTATTTCATCACACTGCAAGCCTGCCGGAGCTTTCCGGCAGGCTATTTTCCCATATATCCACGGACTCTGTTACAGCAGTTGGTGTCAGTACCCGCCCCAGAGCGGTGGAGGGCAGCTATATGCCTTGCTTTTTAGTCGGTTATTCCCATGCGAAGCTTCTTGCGGATGCGCTGAATGTCCCGCTGGTTGAATGTTCTCATCAGCAGGGTCATGTGGCCGCTTCGTTGTGGAGCGCGTCCAGGCTGGATCTCATGGACCAGCCGCATTTAGCATGGCATTTATCCGGCGGAACAACAGAATTGCTGCTGGTAGAGCCAGAGGGGGAAAGCGTTCGATGCACCAGGATCGGCGGCACAACAGATATTTCAGCCGGTCAGTTGATCGACCGCACCGGTCAGCTTTTGTCGCTTCCGTTTCCCTCCGGTAAGCATCTTGACGAATTGAGCAAGCAGGCCGGCCGGGAGGATGTATTTCAGGTAAAATGCAATCATATGGAGTTTTCACTTTCCGGTGTGCAAAATAAGGTACAGCAGTATCATGCTGTTCACAAGGATCCTGGGGAAACAGCAGGCTTTGCCTTGCGTTGTGTCTGCAACAGTATTCTGAAGGCCACTGAGCAAGCTATGAAAGATTATCCAAGCCTGCCTGTGGTATTTTCCGGCGGTGTTGCATCCAATTCTATGCTGAGAAAGCTGGCTGAACCTTTCTCACCGATCTTCTCGCAACCTCAGTTTTCTACCGATAATGCCATGGGTGTTGCAGTCCTTGCATATCGTACACAGGAGTGATCATATGACACAGAAGGCGCTATCCATCTCACAAGTAAATGAATATATCCGCGCCATGATGGACGGCGACCGTCTGCTTGCCGGCTTGGCTGTAAAGGGCGAGATCAGCAATTATAAGGTCTATCCCTCCGGCCATCATTATTTCACACTGAAGGACGCTGATTCCTCCTTGAAGTGCGTAATGTTCCGTTCCAGTGCTGTTCGGCTGAAATTCAGACCGGATAACGGCATGCAGGTCATAGCCATGGGGAAGATCAGCGTCTATCCAAGGGACGGTGCATATCAGCTATACTGTACCGCAATGGCATTGGATGGAGTTGGCGATCTGTACGCTGCATTTGAACAGCTTAAGACAAAAATGGCAGCACAGGGTCTGTTTGATCCTGCACATAAGAAACCGCTGCCAAAATTTCCGAATGTAATTGGTATTGTAACCAGCTCTGCCGGTGCTGCCATTCATGATATGCTCCGCATTTTACGCAAGCGCTATCCATTGACAAAAGTCATTCTGCTGCCGGTTCGTGTACAGGGTGCAGAAGCACCTGCTGAGATCGCTGCTGCGATCCGTTATGCCAATCATTATAAATTGGCGGATCTGTTGATCGTAGGCAGGGGAGGCGGTTCTATTGAAGATCTCTGGGCATTTAATGATGAACTGGTCGCACATGCGATCTTTGATTCCCAGATCCCTGTGATCTCTGCTGTTGGCCATGAGCCGGATATTACAATATCTGATTTCGTTGCAGATATTCGGGCCGCAACACCTTCCAATGCAGCAGAGCTTGCAGTTCCGGATCAGGATGCTTTGCGCCAGTCCTTAGATACGGCATTGTCCTCCATATCTATGGCGCTCAGCCGCCAACTGAAGAGCGCCAGAAAGCAGCTCGATATTTTGGCTTCCAGCCCTTCGCTCCAAGGACCTGCGGTCTATCTGGAGCAGCGCCGAAAGTCCCTGGAATTGCTGAAAAACCGTTTGGCCACTGCACAAAGCCAAATGATTGGAAAACACAAACAGCGTTTTCTCACATATACCGCCAAGCTGGATGCCATGAGTCCGCTTAAGGTCTTATCCAGAGGATATGCAATGGCTCAGAACGAGGGCAGGGAAGTGCTGCGTTCGATCAAACAGGTGTCTACCGGTGAGAATATCTATATCCAACTCAGTGACGGTTGTCTGAAGGCTGCTGTAACTGACATAGAGGAGGAAATCCTATGAACCAGAAGAATCAGACCTTTGAAGAGAACATCCTGCGCTTAGAGCAGATCGTCCGATCCATGGAGAGGGGAGATGTAGCGCTGGAGGAGTCCCTTAAATTATTCCAGGAGGGCACGAAGCTCGTTCAGAGCTGCGGAAAGCTTTTGGACGAAGCTGAGCTTCAGGTGCACAAAATCACCACTGCTGCAGACGGAAGCCCCATGGAGGAGGACTTTGCAGATGAGCCGAATCTTTGAGTATACGCAATTTATCGAGGAGTATCTGGACGAAAAATGTTTCCAATATGAATCTGAGCCACAAAAGGATCTGTTTTCTGCCATGCGGTACAGTCTGCTTGCAGGCGGTAAGCGCTTGCGTCCTGTCTTTGTATTCGATTTTTGCAGAATGTGCGGTGGCGATTGGAAGCAGTCTGCCCCCTTTGCCGCAGCGGTAGAAATGATCCATACATACAGTCTGATCCATGATGATCTTCCTTGCATGGATAACGATGACTACCGTCGAGGTAAACCCACAAACCACAAGGTTTACGGTGAAGCAATTGCTGTTTTGGCGGGGGATGCCCTCTTGACTGCCGCTTTTTCATATTTGGCATCTGCTCCGTTCAGCGCAGAAATTCGGATTCGTGCAGTTGAAATTCTCTCTCGTTGTGCGGGTGAGACCGGAATGGTCGGTGGACAGGTGCTGGATATGCAAAGTGAGGAACGGCAGTGTAATGAGCAGGAGGTTTTGGATATACAAAGCCGTAAGACCGGCGCATTGATCCGTGCCGCCTGTATGCTTGGTGTGCTTGCAGCCAACGGCAATGACAAACAGCTTGCAGCAGCTTCTGATTTTGCTTCCCATTTAGGGCTCGCTTTCCAGATCCGCGATGATATGCTGGATGTGATCGGTGATGCAGAAAAGCTAGGCAAGGCTGTGGGTGTAGATACAGACAAAAATACCTTCGTTCAGCTTTATGGTCTGGAGGTTTGTGATCAAATGGTCCGATATCATACACAGCAGGCGATTGATGCACTTACCGCATTTAATGACGTCGAATTTATGACCGAGTTATCAAACAGTCTCACCGCCAGAACTGTCTGATATTTCCCGGGAAAATATTTTGCTGGCACTCATTGCGAGTGCCAGCCTTTTTCTTTACATATCCATAGCGGGATTCATATAATAAACATTCTTCTGATTCAGCTTCTCCCGCAGAAGCTGCAAGGCTTCACCGAAGCGCTGGAAGTGTACCAACTCCCGTTGACGCAGGAACTTGATCACATTGTTTACATCCGGATCATCACTGAGCCGCAGAATATTATCATAGGTTACGCGCGCCTTTTGCTCTGCAGCCAGATCCTCAGTCAGGTCAGCAATTGGATCGCCCTTCACCCCAATGGTTGCTGCGGACCAGGGATAGCCAGAAGCAGAGGTGGGATATACACCAATTCCATGGTCCACAAAATACGGAGCAAATGCAGAATCCTGGATCTGGGAATCCTTCAGATTTCTAGTAAGCTGATGGACCAATGCGCCGACCATCTCAAGGTGGCCTAATTCCTCAGTACCGATATCTGTCAGTAATCCTTTTAGCTCATCAAAGGGCATGGAATACCGCTGAGAGAGGTAACGCAAGGATGCACCCAGTTCACCGTCCGGTCCGCCATATTGGGAAATAATAACCGATGCCAGCTTTGGATTTGGATGGTCAACCTTTACCGGATACTGTAGCTTCTTATCATATATAAACATGATTACACCTCCCGATTTGCAGCGAATTCCCAGGGCCATGGATCATCCAACCAGGAATATTGACCGTCCACTTGGCTCATGTGATTCAGCGGGCCGTACTCTTTTTCGTAGGTCTCACGAACCTTTTGATACATCCTCTGCAAGGTGCGGTAAAGCTCCAGCGCCTCCTGATCATCTCTGTGTGTATCAAGATACAGTGCAAGCTCCTGAATCCCAAATCCCATCGTCTGCAACTCTGTCAGCGGTGTTACAGGCTGCTCGTTCTTGTTGATCATTCCCATAAAGGGAAGGTCCAGACCGGGGAAGAGCGTACCGCGTACCAATGCGGTACGTGGCTCATACCGTGGAGGAGATTCGATCTGGAAGGGAACATAGGGGTTAGCCAAAGGTGCCATTGCCGGAAGGCGGCCTTCTCTGCCGTTATGATCGTTGTTATTTTTCTGCAAGACACATTCCTCCTATCATTATGATGTTGAAACAGTCGTTCCGGGTCATACTATGCCGGAATTTGTGTATCGGTTCATCGCGGGCATATTTTTACATATGGTATAAAGAGGTGTTGTCCATGAAAATCGCAAAACATTCCATTGCTTTCATTCCTATCTATATTGTCGTGATCGGCTGCTTTCTGCTGGCTGCAGCATTTGGCAGCCGAGCTGTAACTGTAATTTCTGAAAATTCACCTGTAACAGGAAGAAAATGCATTGTGATCGATGCAGGACATGGCGGCATCGATGGTGGTGCTGTTTCTTGTACCGGAGCGTTGGAAAGTCAGATCAATCTGGAAATCGCATTAAGGTTAGAGGATCTTTGCCATCTTTTGGGAATCAAAACGAAAATGATCCGAACCACAGACTGCTCCATATACACCCAGGGAAATACCATTGCTTCTCAAAAGGTGTCTGACTTAAAAGAGCGGGTGCGGATCACAAACGAAACGGAAAATGCTGTGTTGGTCAGCATCCATCAAAACAAATTTGCGGAAAGTCGTTATAGTGGCGCACAGGTGTTTTATGCACCCACAGATGGAAGCGATGTTCTGGGAAAAGCAATACAGGATTTGTTTGTCCAGATACTAAATCCCGGCAGCAGCCGTAAAATGAAAAAATCTGACGGTGTATATTTAATGCAGCATATTACTTGCCCGGGTATTTTGCTGGAGTGTGGATTTTTATCCAATCCAGAGGAAGAGGCCAAACTCAGAAATGGAGAATACCAGAAGAAAATTTGTATGATGATCGCTACGGCTTGCAGCGGCTATTTACATGGAGATTGAAACATCGGACAATCTTGACCATAGGCAAAATGACTGATATAATAGGACCATAGAGAAAAAGGAGCCGATCAATATGGCAAAGATAAAGAGCGTATTTTACTGCACAGCCTGTGGTGGAGAAACCGCAAAATGGCAAGGGAAATGTCCAGCTTGCGGTGCTTGGAACACCATCGAAGAGCATATTGAGAAACCCATGCCCGCCGGCAGAGTAAGATCTGCTCCGGTTGGAATGAGTCGAAGTGCGCAGCGCCTGCACGAAGTAGATACAGATCATGAGCTTCGCTTTTCAACCGGCATTGGTGAATTAGACCGTGTTTTAGGGGGTGGAGCAGTTGCCGGCTCTCTGGTTCTGGTTGGCGGCGCACCCGGTATCGGAAAATCCACGCTGCTATTACAGATCTGCAACAGCCTGTGTTCCGGAAGAAAAGTATTATATGTCTCCGGTGAGGAAAGTGAAAAACAGTTGAAATTACGGGCGCAGAGAATCGGTGTAGCACCTGAGGATCTTTACATTCTTTCTGAAACCCGGCTTTCTGATATTATGGAATGTGTAGATGCCGTCCAGCCGGACATTCTGATCGCGGACTCCATCCAAACCCTGTATAATGATCTGAACGAATCCTCTCCCGGCAGTATTTCTCAGGTCAAAGACTGCACAATGACCCTGATGCAGCTTTCCAAATCCCAGGGTATTACTGTCTTTGTTGTAGGTCATATCAATAAAGACGGTGCGATCGCAGGTCCGAAGGTTCTGGAGCACATGGTAGATTGCGTTCTGTATTTTGAGGGCGATCCGAACTCTGCTTACCGGCTGCTGCGTGCTGCAAAAAACCGTTTTGGCTCTACCAACGAGATCGGTGTGTTTGAAATGGGGGATTGCGGTCTGATTGAAGTTCCAAATCCCTCGCAAATGCTTCTGGAAGGTCGTCCGGAAGGTGCATCGGGCACCTGTGTTGCCTGTGTCATGGAAGGCTCACGACCTGTCCTTGCAGAAGTACAGGCGCTTGTATCAAAAACTACCTTTAATGTTCCCAGGCGGACTGCAGACGGCTTTGATTTTAACCGTGCTGCACTGCTTCTGGCAGTTGCAGAAAAGCGGGGAGGTATGAAACTGAATGTTTTTGATGCGTATATCAATGTGATCGGTGGTCTTCGTTTGGATGAGCCGGGTGCAGACCTTCCTGTCGTTTTGGCTGTCGCTTCCTCTTATCGCGACCAGGTGATCCCCCACGATCTAGTCGCAATTGGAGAAATCGGCTTGACGGGGGAGATCCGCTCTGTATCTCATATCAATCAAAGGCTGTCGGAAGTTGCAAGATTAGGCTTTAAACAGTGTATTATCCCAAAAAATAGCTCAGAAAAGTTAGAAGTTCCCGAAGGCTTGACCGTTCATCGTGTCAAAAACCTCCGGGAAGCAATCGAAATGGCTATGTAAAAGGGGAGAGGGGAGCTTATTCATCCTCAGAGAAGTCCAGCTTGGAAATTGGGTTGGCTTCTGCTGCGATTTTCAGCTCTGTGTTCTCAATGTGGGTGTAAATTTGGGTGGTATTCAGGTTTTCGTGTCCCAAAACTTCCTGAACTGTCTTAACATCTACACCACCGGAAAGCATCATCGTTGCTGCGGTATGACGCAATTTATGGGCAGAAAACTGTGTCGCATCCAAACCGGCCTTTAATAAGGCCTTTTCAACCAATCTGTGTACTGCTGTAACGCTGATTCGATTGCCATTGCGAGAACCAAATAGCGCACGATTGTCTGTAAGCACTTTTTTGTTGCGTTCGACAAGGTATGCGTCGATTGCCTTCCGGCAGGGAGTGCCAAAATAGACGAATCTTTCCTTGTTTCCTTTACCAACTACGCGCAAACGATCCTCGTAAACATCGGTCATATTTAGCCCAACCAGCTCACTGCGGCGGATACCGCAGTTCAGGAATATCATCAAAATAGCGTAATCCCGGGCCTGATTTGTGCCGGAAACGGACTTTAAAAGTGCTGCAGATTGCTCCATAGATAAGTACTTAGGTAAGCTTTTGCGCAGCTTGGGATATTCAAGATCAGCTACAGGATTCTCTGTGAGCTGCTTTGTCCGCACAGTCAGATACTTATAAAAGGATTTCAGCGCTGACAGCTTTCTGGCGCGTGCTGCTGAAGAGATCCCATAGTCCGGTGCAGCAGAATCCGGATTTACCGTACGATCGTTCGCAAGATAGGAAAGAAAATCGAATACATCAGAAGTAGTTATGGTGCGAATGAAATTCATATCTACATCTTTAATATCTATGTCATCCAAATGTGTATGTATCGGCATGTCATTGCGCATGAGCTTCATGAACCGAAAAAACATTCGCAGATCTAAATAGTACTCGGAAATGGTTCGCGGGGACTGACCCTTGATGGTTTCGTGATAGGTTAGAAAATCCCGCAGAATAAGCGGACAATCATGGTATCGCTGCATAAAAAGACCTCCAATCGGCTTTGTTACTATTATTATAACATAAATTAACTGCGAACGCAACAAAATTTTTATTTTGTTGCGTT
>CAYLNV010000002.1:0-26090 GCA_964385085.1 uncultured Oscillospiraceae bacterium | reverse complement strand
CGATATTACGAAGTTGAAGAAAACATATTTCGAGAAAAGATGAAGGAGTGGGGTGTGGAGTTAGACGAGAGATAGCAAGAAGACATAGCACATAGCACAGGGGACGGTTCTCTGTCTTGATGGGATGTTCCATCTGGAAGACAAGAGACGGTTCTCTGTCTTGTCCCCTGAGGAAAGGGACGATTTTCAAGCACAACGAAACACTTTGGCGGGGAACGCAGTTTGCGCTCCCTGCCTTCTTTTTGTGTTGAGAAAGATGCGATACAACCAAATACGACTGCAAATACAATATGGATGATTATATACTAATATCCGGAATACAAAGGAGGGGCAAATCATGCATTTAACAAGTTTTCTGCAGGATGGACAGTTGACGGTGGCACTGACCGGCGAGATCGATCATCATTGCGCCAAGGCTTATATCCAGGCGATCACAGCAAAGATCGAAGCCTATACGCCAAAATATTGTGTGCTGGATTTTCAGGAGGTTACTTTTATGGATTCCTCCGGAATTGCCGTTGTGATCAATGCTTTGCGGAATATGACCCGTATAGACGGAAAGCTGGTCTTATCCGGGTTAAATAATCAACCGATGAAAGTGTTTCGGACATCCGGAATTGATAAACTGGTGGAAATTAAGGAGGCTGTATTATGAAATTTGAAAACTATATGATTTTGGAGTTCCCGAGTAAATCTGCAAATGAAAGCTTTGCACGATCGGCAGTTGCTTGCTTTGCTGCCCAAATGGATCCCACATTGGAAGAGCTTGGGGATATCCGCACCGCAGTATCTGAGGCGGTTACCAACTGCATCGTCCATGCTTATCCCGATGGACTTGGTATGATCACGCTGCGCTGTCGGATTCTGAAGGATCATGTTTTGGACATTGTCATAAAGGATAAGGGAGTGGGGATCGAAAATCTGGAACAGGCAAGAAAACCGATGTTTACGACCGGTGGATCGGAAAGAAGTGGTATGGGCTTTACCATTATGGAAAGCTTTATGACATCCTTTACCGTTGTTTCCACACCGGGTAAAGGCACCAGCGTACATATGCGCAGAAAGCTTCAGCGTCGCAGATGAGCAGAACAGAGGAATTGATCGCCAGAAGTCAGGCTGGAGATGAAGCTGCAAGAGAAGCATTGGTGACAGAAAACGCGGGCCTGATCTGGTCTGTTGCCCGACGATTTATTGGTCGTGGAGCAGAATCTGACGATTTGTATCAGTTGGGCTGTCTGGGCTTTTTGAAGGCAGTGGATGGCTTTGATCTGGAGTTTGGCACCCAGTTTTCGACCTATGCTGTTCCTAAAATAGCGGGGGAGATACGCAGATTCCTAAGGGATGATGGCGCGGTGAAGGTATCCCGGGGAATCAAGGAACGTGCGGCAACCATTAAGACTGTCCGCAATCAGCTTTCCGGTGCGCTTGGCCGAGAACCTACGATCATGGAGATCTCCAGACAAACCGGGCTTGACCCGGAGGAGATCGCATTGGCTGAAAGCGCTACTGCAGCGGTGGAGTCTATTCATCAACCAGCAGGGGATGAGGGCTTTACACTGGAAAATATTCTCACAGATACAGAATCAGAGGAGACGATGCTGGAGCGGATATCTCTTCGTCAGGCAATCGAAGGATTACCGGAGCGGGAGGCTATGGTAATTCGGCTAAGGTACTTTCACGGCCTGACCCAGGAGCGTGTATCAAGAGTTTTGGATGTGAGCCAGGTGCAGGTTTCCAGAATCGAAAAGAAAGCGCTGAATCTTCTGCGTGAACAGATGAAATAGTGCTTTACCTTTTGGAAAAAATGCGATAAAATATAAGTAACTTTTCATTGGATAGGTACTTATATGACGCAAGAATGGCTCTCACGCTTCGTAACTGCCAGACGGCAGTATATCGAAGCCCAATTTCAAAACTTAAATTCTATGCAAAGACAGGCCGTGCTGAGTACAGACGGCCCGCTTTTGCTGCTTGCAGGTGCTGGAAGCGGTAAAACTACGGTCCTGATCAATCGAATTGCAAATTTGATCCGGTTTGGCAGCGCCAGCGACCGCACAGATGTTCCGGACACGGTTACGCAGGACGATGTTCTTTTTCTGGAATCTCTTTCTCAGCCTATGAGCAATGCCGAATGCCTCAGAGCTGACTATCTATGCGCCCTTGAACCGCCTATGCCGTACAGCATCCTTGCCATTACATTTACCAATAAGGCGGCTAATGAGCTGAAGGATCGCCTTTGCGCTATGTTAGGCCCGGAAGGGCAGGATGTTTGGGCGATGACCTTTCATGCTGCCTGTTGTCGGATCCTGCGCAGAGATATCGAATGTATGGGCTTTACCCGCAGCTTCACGATTTATGACGCTTCTGATTCAGAACGGGTGATGAAGGATATCATTAAAAATATGGGGCTGGATGATAAGACCTTTCCGGCAAAGTATGTGCTTTCGGTGATCAGCCGTCAAAAGGATGAGATGATCTCACCGGAGGAGATGCTGGACCAGATCGAGACGACCAACGATCTAAGGATGCTCCATGTTGCCAGAGCCTATCAAAAATATCAGAAGATCCTGCGGGAGAATAACGCTCTGGATTTTGACGATATTATTTATTATACGGTTAAGCTTCTGCAGGAGCATGAGGATGTGCGGACCTACTATCAACGCAAGTTCCGCTATGTGCTTGTGGACGAGTATCAGGATACAAACCATATGCAATATATGCTGACCTCTCTTCTGGCCGGTGGATATGAGAACCTCTGCGTGGTTGGCGACGATGACCAAAGCATTTACCGCTTCCGTGGTGCTACCATCAAAAATATTCTGAATTTTGAAAAACAGTACCGTGGAAGCCGTGTGATCCGACTGGAGCAGAATTACCGCTCCACGCAGTCCATTCTAAACGCAGCAAATGCTGTGATCGCCCATAACCTGGGCCGTAAGGGCAAGCACCTCTGGACGGCAAACGGACAGGGTAAGCCCATTACTGTCTACGAAGCTGCGGATGAGGGTGCAGAAGGCAATTTTGTGGCAGGGCAAATTCTGTCCCGCTCCGGTGGAAAGCGCTTCTGTGATTACGCGGTACTATACCGTACCAACGCGCAGTCAAACGCACTGGAATTTTCTTTTAAGCGTAACGGAATCCCGTACCGGGTCATCGGCGGTATGCGGTTCTTTGACCGTGCTGAGGTCAAGGATATGCTTTCCTATCTGTGCGTGATCAACAACCGTAGCGACGACCTGCGCCTGCGAAGGATCATTAACAATCCGCCCCGTGGCATCGGCGCAAAGGCACTGGAAACTGCTGAGCGGCTTGCACAAGCGGAAGGGAAGGGCTTATATCATGTAGTTTCTGATCCCTACTCCTATGGTCCTCTGGAGCGCTCTGCGGGAAAATTCATGCTCTTTACTGTGATGATCGAGGAGCTTGCGCAGCTTCTTGATACGGATATCAGCCTGCCTGATTTTTACGAGGAGGTCATGCACCGCACCGGCTACATGGCGATGCTGGAAGCAAAACCCACAGAAGAAAATAAAACGCGACTGGAGAATATTCAGGAACTGAAGTCAAGCATCAATTCTTATGTTCAAAATGCAGAGATTCCCACCCTCGCAGGCTTTTTGGAAGAGATTGCACTGTATACGGACCTTGAGCAGTATCAGGAAGGGGACGATGCTGTGGTCATGATGACTATGCACTCTGCAAAGGGCTTGGAGTTCCCCAATGTATTCCTTGTTGGCTTTGAGGAAGGTCTGTTCCCCGGGATGAGAGCCATCGGTGATATGGAAGAGATGGAAGAGGAACGGCGGCTTTGCTATGTGGCCATTACCCGCGCCAAAGAAAACCTTACTGTCAGTTATGCAAGACAGCGTATGCTCTATGGCCGTACAAATGCGGCTCTGCCGTCCCGATTCCTGCGGGAAATACCGGAAGAGCTTACAGAAAAAAAGGGTGGATATCATGCTCCCGGCGGCTACACTCAGCCGATATCGTCGGGTTATATGCCGTCCAAGCCTGTGGGAAGCCAATATGCTGCTGCCCTTTCCAAGACCCAGAAACAGACCTATCTGGAGTTGAATAAAGGCGATATGGTGAGCCACACTGCTTTTGGCAAGGGTTTGGTTTTGTCGGTACTGAAAATGGGCGGTGATGCTTTGCTGGAGATCGCTTTTGATCAGATCGGAACTAAGAAGCTGATGGCAAGGACAGCCTCCGCGTACCTGAAAAAGCTGTAATATGCATGATATTTATGCATAAAATCCCCAGGGGGGATTTTATGCGGTGGCGCTTAAAAAGATTTTTTCGTGCAGTGATCATCCTGCTGATCGCGTGTGTTATATTATTCTTATTGCTACGGAGCAGATACGGGACGATCCTGCGCACCTTAGCCAAAACCCAGGTACAGAACACTACATCAGACCTTATCAATGATGCGATCGATCAGCAAATTGAAAGCGGCAATATCCAATATGACCGTATCGTTTATTTTGAGAAGGATCTGAACGGAAAGATCACCGCTCTGAAAACAAATATGAGCGAGGTCAATCGGCTAAAGACAAGTATTCTTAACTCCATCAATGACGAGATATTGGCACTGGACACAGCAGATCTTGGGATTCCTATAGGCAGCCTGTTCTTGTCGGAATTTTTGGCAGGAAAAGGGCCGTCGATCCCAGTGGAGATCATTGCCATCCGAAATTCGGAAGCTACATTTAGCAGTGATTTTTCAGAAGCGGGTATCAACCAAACCCTTCAGCAGCTTGTTATGGAGATCAGTGTGGATGTCGCAGTCCTGGTGCTGGGGGATACCAGCAGTTTTACCGTTACCAGTCAGGTGGTCGTTGCCGAAACCATTATCGTTGGAGACGTCCCTGAAACTTTTTTGCAAACCGGAGGTTATCATGGAAGCCAGACAGAGAATTGAGCAGCTTGTCCAGATACTTAATGACGCAAACTATCGTTATTATGTTCTGGATGACCCCACCATGCCGGATTTTGAATATGATCACCTGCTGCGGGAGTTGGAGGAACTGGAAATGCAGTTTCCGGAGCTGGCAAGAGTTGATTCTCCTACTCAGCGTGTTGGTGGTCAGGCACTGAGCAAGTTTGAAAAGGTGTCCCATTCTGTGCCGCTGATGAGCTTGCAGGATGTATTTTCCCTGGATGAGCTGGATGAATTTCTCAGGAAGATATTAGACAGCCATCCCGACATTGCCTTTACGGTCGAGCCAAAAATCGACGGACTTTCTGTTGCATTGGAATATGAAAACGGTGTGTTTGTTCGGGGTGCGACCAGAGGAGACGGCACTGTTGGTGAGGATGTTACGGAGAATCTGAAAACCATTCATTCCGTCCCGATGGTCATTGAAAATGCACCGCCCCGCCTGATCGTCCGCGGCGAGGTGTATATGCCAAAGAAAAGCTTTGAAAAGCTCAATGCACGGCAGGAGGAAGAAGGGAAGCCCTTGTTTGCCAATCCCAGAAATGCAGCAGCCGGTTCGTTGCGGCAATTAGACCCAAAAATTGCAGCATCCCGTGGATTGGATATTCTTGTATTCAATGTTCAGCTTGCTGAAGGGATTTCCTTTGAAACGCACAGCCAATCCCTGGAGTATCTGAAAAACCTGCAATTTAAGGTGATCCCATGGAGCGTGTTGTCTGATGTAGAAAATATCAACCAACAGGTGCTGTCCATTAACGAGAACCGTCAGCAGCTTCCCTGCGATATTGACGGCGCTGTCATTAAGGTCGATGATCTGGCACTGCGGGAAAGCCTTGGTACAACTGCCAAATTCCCCAAATGGGCAGCAGCCTATAAATATCCGCCTGAGATCAAGCCTACTGTGGTCGAGGATATTATCGTTCAGGTGGGCAGAACCGGTGTTCTGACACCAAAGGCTGTGGTTCGTCCGGTGCGACTTGCGGGAACAACGGTTACCAACGCAACACTGCACAATCAGGATTTCATTTCTGAGCGTGATATCCGCATTGGCGATACGGTGCATATCCGGAAGGCCGGCGAGATCATTCCGGAGATTTTGGATGTGGATCTAAGTAAGCGGCCTGCAAATGCACAGCCTTATACACTTCCTGATTACTGTCCGGTTTGCGGTGCTGCTGCCAGACGGGATACGGACGGCGCATTTATGCGCTGTACCGGTGCTGAATGTCCGGCACAGCTATCCAGAAATATTGCCCATTTTGTCAGCCGGGATGCAATGGATATTGACGGATTGGGTGCGGCTATTGTAGATGGCTTGATCGAAAAAGGCCTTATCAAATCTCCCGCAGATATCTATTATTTGACCTTGGATGAAATGAAGAGTCTGTGGCAGAAGGGTGATCTGGCTGCAAAAAAACTGCTCACTGCCATTGAAAGCAGTAAACAGCAGGATGTAAGCAGACTGATCTATGCGTTGGGGATCAGACAGGTCGGCGCAAAGACCGGTAAGGTTTTGGCTGCAGCGTTTGGTTCTCTGGACGGACTAATGGCGGCCACGCTGGAAGAATTGACTGAGGTTCCGGATGTAGGTGCGATTACAGCTTCATTCATTGCCGATTGGTTTAAACAGCCGCAGTCCAGGCATATGATCCAGCGGCTGCGGGAAGCGGGTGTGAATTTTGAGTCAAAGCGTGTGGTTTCCGATACCCGCTTTGCGGGAATGACCTTTGTGTTAACAGGCGCTCTTGAGAAATTTACCCGGGAGGAAGCTGCGGAGAAGATCGAATTATTCGGCGGAAAGGCTTCCGGCTCTGTTTCCAAAAAGACTAGCTTCGTTGTGGTGGGCGAAAATGCCGGCTCAAAGGAGCGCAAGGCAAGAGAATTGGGAATTCCGATCCTGACTGAGGATGAATTCCTGGAAATGCTTCGTTGATGATATAACGGACTGTTGCAGTGCAACAGTCCGTTATCATTATAAACTAAAATCGTCGTCCTTATATTTGGAAAAATCAAGTGCCTTCGGCTTTGGCGGGATTCGCTTGCAGGGGTCATATGTAAATTTATGACAGTGATAAGAGCCTGCAACCACACCCCGTTTTGTGCAAAGGACCTGGTCGTTGCCAATATTTGTACCATAGGTGCAATAACTGCAGAAGCGGGAGATTTTTTTACGAAACAGCATACTCTGACCCCTCTCATATAATGGATTTGACACCATTATACAATATTTGCGCCTATTATGCTACTACTTTTTTTGCTTCGCAGAATAATAATCGTCAAACCAATTGCCGTGAGCATACAAAGATAATGCCATGAATCGAAAACCATGCGGTCATTCTGAGGAAACAGGAAATGCTGTATCACTGCAGCAAGAAATACGCTGAGGAAGCACTGTAAAATTTTTCCCGGGAAATACCGACCCATGCCAAGACCCTTTGTAACGGAAACAGTTTGCATGGAAACACACAGTCCCCCAAAGGATAACATACCGGCGCAAAGCACGAAACGACTGCCTGTATTAGAGATATTACGAAGGTTTATGATTCCATTTGACAGCTCTAAAATACCGCTGATCCCGGTCTGTATTTCTAAGGGGATCAGCCAAAGGAGCCACCGGTCAAGAACGGCCAGGATCACACGAAAAATAATGACCCAACCACAAATATTTACCATGACCCTTGTAGTGTTATCCAGCGCCTGGGGAACACTTACAGGCAGCTTGCGGTTAAGAACACAACGATCTGAACGGACGGATGGAAGAATGATCCCGACTGACAGGGCAGAAAGGATATGGATCAGCCACAGCACCCACACGGCTGACGCGGAGGAGAACAGACCGCCGATCATACCAAATATAAAGGCAGGTCCTGCATTGCTGCAAAATCCGAGCATATGCTCTGCTGTGGATCTTGGAATACTTCCTTGTTTGTATGCTTCTGTGATTATCCCAGCTCCGACCGGATAGCCACCTAAGAAGCCTAATAGAAGCAGAGATTCTGCACCCTCTGGAATTTTACATATTCGTCCGAGTGTACGCAGACCAGGGATTCGACTTCCTATGAGCCTGCTTGGGAGCATTGCTGATAAAAATAGAAAGGGAAACAAGGATGGGATCACAACTGTTATACAGAGCATGATCCCATCCTTTGCTCCTTGCAGAGAAGTTCTGCTGTCCAAGATCAGGACCATCATGGATATTGTAAGCAGAGCCAATGTGCAGATCCGTTTTGTTTGTCCCACTTTTTTCACCTCATTGGAAACTATGCACATTCAGTGAAAAACATCACAGGAAGTTCATAGACTTGTTAAAAAGGGGGGTTACAATGAATAAGAAAAATAATATGTGGGAGCGGATGGTGATGGCTGCTGATCTGACAGGTGAACCAGCCCCCAAGAAGCCGCTTGTGGAGATCGCAGGGGAACGGAGAGTGTTGGTTGAGAATCATAGGGGCGTGATCGGTTACGGGTCTCAGGAGATCTGCGTGAAGGTGTGCTTCGGACATTTGATTATTAGCGGCAACGGATTGGAGCTGGTCCGGATGACAAGGGAACAGCTTGTTGTTATTGGGTCTATTGACAGCGTGCGTCTTTGCAGAGGAGGGAAATAGGTGGGTATATTTCGCTCTTTTTCCGGGATGGTGCATGTTGAGATCACCAGCGCAGATGTATCTGGCTTTTTGTCATTGATCAGCGGGGAAAATATATTGGTAGAGCAGATGACAGCAGTGGACGAGATGCGCGTCCATGGAACTGTCCTGCGCAAAGATCTTAAACGAATTTCTGCCCTTGCACAGAAACGAGGGGCTCAGGTCGAGGTGCTGAAAAAAGAGGGTCTTTACTGGAGCGTAAAGCATTTTATGCGTAGACCTGTGCTAATGACAGGCTTGTGTATGTTACTGCTTTTTTCGTTGTATCTTCCAACCAGGATCCTTTTTGTTCAGGTGGAGGGAAATGCAGAGGTGCCGAGCAAATTGATCCTGGAGGTAGCCGACGAATGTGGGATCTCCTTATTTTCCTCCCGACGGGCGGTGCGCAGTGAGAAGGTAAAAAATGCCTTGCTTGAAAAAGTGCCGGGGCTTCAATGGGTCGGTGTCAATACAGCAGGGTGTGTTGCTACCATCAGCGTTACGGAGAAGTCAATTACCGAGGGATCTGAACGCGCCCAAACAGGTGTTTGCAGTATCGTAGCATCCAGAGACGGTGTAATCCGGGAATGTACAGTGGTTCGGGGAAATGCCCTTTGTCAGGTCGGGCAAGCAGTAAAGGCCGGACAAACCTTGGTTTCCGGTTACACAGATTGCGGCATCGCCATTAAAGGAACCAGAGCTGAAGCAGAGGTATATGCACAGACTTTGCGGGAATTGCAGGTCGTTACACCGATCAATTCTGTAAAAAGAGGTCTGCAGATCGGTGAAGAGACAAAATACAGCCTAATATTCGGAAAAAATCTTATAAAATTCTATAAAGGTAGTGGAATTTCGGATACCAGTTGTGTTAAAATATATGAAGAAATTAAGTTGACCCTTCCGGGTGGATTTCAGCTTCCGGTCAGTCTGATCCGGGAAACCTATACTTATCACGAAAATACGGAAGCGGACCAGGGCGATTATGATTGGATGGCAACTGCTTCTGAGAGATATTTGAATTCTCAAATGGTGGCAGGACAGATTCTTGATCAGATGGTTCAGATAGATGTGCTTGATGGAATTTGTTGCTTGAACGGCAGTTATTCATGCCTGGAAATGATCGGTCAAATTAAGAATGAGGAAATTTTACAAAGGTGATGGATTATGGCAGAGAAGATCGTAAATGCAGAGAGGGTCGAGGACCTGATCAGCGTGTTCGGTTCTTTTGATGAAAATATCAAGCGTATCGAGGATGCTCTGAGCGTTACCATTGTCAACCGTGGTGTCGATTTGAAGGTAACCGGCGAGGATGAGGCAGTTGATAAAGCTGCCAGAACCCTTGAAAGCCTGCTATCCCTGGCGGCGAAGGGTGAAGTGATAGATGAGCAGCGTGTCCGTTATCTGATCACACTGGTTCGGGAAGGAAATGTGGCGCAGGTTGCGAAAATGGCCAAGGATGTGGTCTGTATTACGGCAAAGGGTAAGCCGATCAAGGCAAAGACCGTAGGTCAGCAGGACTACATGAAGGCGATCAGCAAGCATACGATCACCCTTGGAGTAGGACCTGCGGGAACAGGTAAGACCTACCTGGCTGTTGCCGCGGCTGTCGCAGCATTCCGTGAAAGGACGGTTAACCGGATCATTCTTACCCGTCCTGCAGTTGAGGCCGGTGAGCGGCTTGGCTTTTTGCCTGGCGATCTGCAAAATAAGGTTGACCCCTATTTGCGTCCTCTGTATGATGCGCTGTATGAAATGCTTGGACCGGAGACCTTCCAGAAATATCAGGAGCGTGGGTCTATTGAGGTCGCGCCGCTGGCATATATGCGCGGCAGAACCCTGGACGATAGCTTTATCATTCTGGATGAAGCCCAGAATACCACAAAGGAACAAATGAAAATGTTCCTTACCAGACTTGGTTTTGGCTCAAAGGTCGTGATCACAGGCGACGTAACCCAGATCGATCTGCCCAGTGATAAGACCTCCGGGCTGAAGGATGCTATGCGGGTGCTGGAGCAGGTGAAGGATATCGCGATCTGCCGCCTGACTTCTGCGGACGTTGTTCGTCATGCCCTTGTGCAGGAGATCATCAATGCCTATGAAAAGGCTGAAAATAAAAAGGAAGCCGAAAAACCTGCAAAACAGCCGCAGGGTAAAAATCAAAGGAAGAGCTGATATGGACAGAAAAATCAATATTGCGTTTGACCGTTTCACATTGCAGCAATATGCAGTGTCCCGAATCATCAACAAGTGCATTGGTGCGACATTGGATGCAGAGGGGATCACTGTGCCCTGCGAGATCAATGTGCTCATTACAGACGATCAGGGGATTCGGGGGATCAACCAGGCGACCCGAGCTATCGATAAGCCCACTGATGTTCTGAGCTTTCCGATGTTTCAATTTGAAGCGGGGAATCCGCCTGAGGATTGGGCTGCGTACATAGATCCGGAAACGGAACACTGTCCGTTGGGAGATATGGCCATCTCCTTGGAACGGGCAGTGGCACAGGCAAAGGAATTTGGCCACAGCGTCCGTCGGGAAGTGGGGTATTTGACCATACACTCCATGCTTCACCTTTTGGGTTATGACCATCTGGACGAAGGGGAACAGAAAGCACAAATGCGAAGCCGTGAGGAAGCGATCGCGGCGACTGTATCCCGGATGCAGCGCAACTGAAACGAAAGATAAAGGAGAAAATTATGGCTACCAAAACAGCAATGATCACCATCGCAGGCAGGCCCAATGTGGGCAAGTCCACTCTGACAAATTATTTGGTTGGTGAGAAGATCGCGATCGTTTCCAATAAGCCCCAGACGACCCGTAACCGCATTTGCGGTATTGTTACAAAAGACGAAACGCAATTTGTTTTTGTAGATACACCGGGTTTCCATCGTCCCAGAACAAAGCTGGGTGATTATATGGTCAATGTTACCAGGGATTCTATTGTTGATGTTGACTTGACGATTTTGATGGTAGAACCCATCGCTTCCATTGGTCCTCAGGAGCAGGAATTGATCGATCAGCTTAATGCCAAAAAGTGCCCCGCAATTCTGGCTATCAATAAGATCGATACAGTGGAGAAGGATATTTTGCTTGAGGTGATCGCTGCTTATTCGAGTGCAGCTTCCTTTGAAGCGATCATCCCGATCTCTGCAAAGACAGGGGATGGTGTTGACGCACTGCTGGAAGTATGTGAAAAGCACGCGATCGAAAGCCCGTTCCTGTTCCCGGAGGATGTAACCACCGATCAGCCTGAGCGTCAGGTCATGGCGGAAATCATCAGAGAGAAGCTTTTGTGGTGTCTGGACCGGGAAGTGCCCCATGGAACTGCGGTTGAAATCACCACCTTTTCTGAGCGGGATAACGGTATCATCGATATTGATGCTACGATCTTTTGCGAGAAGCCAAGCCACAAGGGGATCATTATTGGCAAGCACGGGGATATGCTCAAGAAAATATCCAGCATGGCAAGAGCTGATTGTGAAAAGTTTATGGGCACCCGTGTCTATCTGACGACCTGGGTGAAGGTGAAGGAAAACTGGCGGGACAGTGATTTCCTGGTTCGTAATTTTGGTTACAGAGAATAATTACCATGGCTAACCCTCTCGTTACCGGTAAATCCTATTAACGGAGGGATGAATATGGACGCAAAGGATTACTGGCAGATGTTTATGGAAACCGGTGCACCGGAATTATATCTGCTATATCATAACGCGCAAAAGATGGAGAAGAACCATGTACTTGACGATTCAGGGACTGGTCCTGCGGGTTACAGCTTACAATGATACAGATGCATTGTTGACATTGCTGACCAGGGACCATGGCAAATTAACAGTAAAGGCACGGGGGCTGAAACGGAAGAACAGCCCCCTGATCGCACCATGCCAGCTACTTGCCTTTGGTGAATTTACGCTCTTTGAATACCGGGGCATGTATACCATTAACGAGGCCCACACCCTGGAATTATTCCAGCAGCTTCGTAAGGATCTTGGAAAACTGTCTCTTGGTACATATTTTGCCCAGGTAGCAGAGGTGATCTCCCAAGAAGATCTCCCGAATCCTGAATTGTTATCTTTAGTCCTGAATTGCTTGCACGCACTGTCAAAGCTGGATATTCCTGAAAATCAAATCAAAGCGGTCTTTGAACTTCGAAGCGCCTGTATTGCCGGATATATGCCGGATCTTTACGGCTGCCACCGCTGTGGCACAGTTGATCCGGAACGGTTTGATATTTCACAGGGCAGACTGGAGTGCGCATCCTGCCGCAGCCCGGATTCTGACGGTATTCGTTTGCCTGTAACCCCAGGTATATTGGACGCTATGCGATATGTCTGCAACTGCGAAACTAAAAGACTTCTCTCCTTTCGATCCGGGGAGGAGACCCTTGAAGATCTTGCCCATTTAACAGAGAGCTATTTGACGACCCAACTGGAGCGTGGCTTCTCCACACTGGACTTTTATAAGTCCCTGATCAATCCGATTTGATACGAATATAGGAGCATAGAATGTCTGAATTATACAACAAATCATTGCAAAAACTGGAGCTGGATCAGGTTCTTACTCAGCTTGCAGAATGTGCCGGAAGTGCAGAAGGAAAGCTGGCTTGCTTACAGCTTCGCCCATCTTCGGATCTGGAGGATGTCCGCGAAATGCTGGAGGAGACATCTGCTGCGTCTGAATTATGCATCCGTAAGGGAAATCCTTCTTTTTCGTCTATTAAGGATGTGAGCGCATCTCTGGAGCGCGCCGAAAAGGGAGGCAGTCTTCAACCGGCTGAGCTTTTGCACATTGCCGGTGTTTTGCGCTGCACAAGGACTGTTAAGGCATATGTTGAAGATGAAGAGGCACAGTCTGTATTAGACCCGCTTTTCCGCATGCTTGTTCCCAATAAATATTTGGAAGATAAAATTTTTAAGGCTGTCGTATCCGATGAGGAAATTGCAGATGCAGCAAGTCCGGAGCTTGTGGATATTCGCCGCCACATCCGAATCCAAAGCAGTAAGATCAAAGAGACACTGCAAAAGGTGATCTCTTCACCGGCTTATTCAAAATATCTCCGGGAGCCGATCATTACCATTCGTCAGGGCAGATATGTTGTTCCTGTAAAAAGTGAATGTAAAAATGATATCCCGGGAATGGTTCATGATGTTTCCGCTACGGGATCCACTTATTTTATCGAGCCTATGTCAGCGGTAAATGCTAATAATGCACTGCGGGAGCTGGAGCTTCAGGAGCAGAAGGAGATTGAGCGGATCCTGTCAGAGCTGTCTGCAGAAGCAGCAGCTTATCAGGAGGCGATCAACGAGAATGTTCTGCTGCTGATCCAGCTGGATGTGATCTTCGCCAAAGCAAAGCTTGCCCATAGAATGAAAGCGTGGGCGCCCGTTATGAACGATGAAGGCAAAATTGCTCTGCATAATGCTCGTCATCCTTTGATCGATCCAAAGAAGGTCGTGCCGGTATCCCTGCGTCTTGGCGATGACTTTGACACTATGATCATCACCGGTCCGAACACCGGAGGTAAGACGGTTACCCTGAAGACCCTGGGACTGTTGACACTGATGGCTGAGTGCGGACTGCATATTCCGGCAGCAGATGGAAGTACGCTCTCCACATTCCGTTCCATTCTTGCAGATATCGGTGATGAGCAATCCATTGCACAAAGCCTGTCTACCTTTTCCAGCCATATGCGGACGATCGTTGATATCGTAGCAGAATGTGATGATCGCACACTGGTCCTTTTCGATGAGCTGGGAGCAGGAACAGACCCTGCAGAAGGTGCTGCGCTTGCCATTGCTCTGATCGAGTTCTGCAGAAAGATGGGAAGCTGTGTCGCTGCAACGACCCATTATGCGGAATTGAAGCTTTATGCTATGCGGACAAAGGGAGTGATCAATGCTTCCTGTGAATTTGACGTGGAGACCCTGCAGCCTACTTATAAGCTGTTGATCGGAATTCCCGGTAAATCCAATGCCTTTGCCATTTCAAGACGGCTTGGTCTTTCTGAAGAAATCATAAAGGAAGCCACGGATCTTGTGGGAAAGAACGACCGTGATTTTGAAGATGTTTTGACCCAGCTTGATCAACAGCGTCAGAAAATGGAGTCTGCCCGTGCGGAAGCAGAACAGCTTCGCAAGGAAACGGAAATGATCAAGCAGCAAAGTGAAGCATACAGTGCAAGACTGCAGCAAGAGCGGGAACGCGCAATGGAACAGGCGCGACGTGAAGCGCAATCTATCATCGAGGATGCTCGCCGTGCCGCCAATGCTGCATCTGATGAGATCAAGGCACTGAAGAAGCAGCTCAGCGAAAATGCAGACACTCAGGGTATCAATCAGAGACAAGCAGAGCTGCGCAGAGAGTTGAACGATGCTGAGAGCAGGATCCGTGCCGGTCAAACAGAAAAAAAGCGACCTGAACCTTCCAGAGGTGTTTTGATCGGTGATACAGTGGAAATATTGAAGCTTGGCACAAAGGCCAGTGTGATCGCGATCAACAAGGACGGAACATATCAGCTTCAGGCCGGTGTTTTGAAAATGACAGTCAGGCCGGATGAGGTGTATCTTCTTGAGCAGAATAATCCGTATGAGGTTAAGAAGGGCCGTCCAGCACATTCCGGCCGGGAAATGAAGCTGACCGCGCTTTCATCAGAGATCGATCTGCGAGGTATGGACAGTGTGGAAGCGATCTGCGTCCTTGATCGATATCTGGATGAAGCAATGCGCTCCAATCTTCCGTCTGTTCGGATCATACACGGCAAAGGAACAGGAACATTGCGGTCTGCTGTGCAGCAAACATTACGGAAGAATAAGTTTATAAAAAAATTCCGCCTTGGCACATACGGGGAAGGGGAAGACGGGGTTACCATTGCCGAATTCTCCTGATAAATGGAATTTGCTGGAAACCGGTTGACTTTTTTTGTAGATTTGGTATCATAAGAATAGAAAGCCGTGTTTGCATTGCATTGCATTGCATTGCGGCATAAAGGAGTGTTTTTATGTGCAATAAGGAAATCGTCGTTCGCTGTGAATCCGGTCTGCATAACAAGCAGGCTACCTACTTTGTTCAGAAGGCGAATGAGTTTGAGAGCAGCATTTGGCTGGAATATGATAACCGTAAAATGAATGCGAAAAGCCTGCTTGGTATTATTTATCTGGGCATCGTTACCGGCACAACGGTTACGCTGAGTGCTACCGGCCCGGATGCGGAGGAAGCTGTGGCAGCTCTGAGCGCTTTGCTGCAGCGGGATGTCTATTGATTTGTAAAAAAGTGCGACCGCCTCAATGCAGATATTATGCGTTGGGGCGGTTTTCTTCGGAGATCGTTTTATGGATTTGATGCAGCTCAAGGATAAGGCCGCCAGCCTGCCGCTTGCCCCCGGTGTTTACATCATGCGGGATAAGAACGATACGGTTATCTATGTAGGCAAGGCAAAAAAATTAAAAAATCGCGTCAGCCAGTATTTTCAGGATACGGTATCGCATACACCGAAAACACGGCTGATGGTCAGTAAGATCGACCGTTTTGAGGTGATCGTCGCTGCGTCGGAGTTTGAAGCACTGGTGCTGGAATGTTCGTTGATCAAGCGGCATATGCCCAAATATAATATTCTGTTAAAGGATGATAAGGGGTATCCATATTTGCGCCTGAATATGAAGGATGCATATCCAAGGATCACTATGGTCAATAAGATCGATAATGATGGCGCCGGATATTACGGTCCATATGGCAGCCGCGGTGTTACGCAGGATCTGATGGATGCGATCCGCCTGAGCCTGAGGCTGCCGGATTGCAGCAGGCAGTTTCCCAGGGATATTGGCAAAGACAGGCCTTGCTTGAATTATCACATGAATCAGTGTTCCGGTTGGTGCATTGAAGGGAAAAGCCAAACAGAATATATGCTTGCGGCAGAACAGGCGCGTCAGCTTTTGATGGGTAATTATAAGCAGGTTGCTGATGAGATCAGAAAGCAAATGCTGGCTGCTTCTGAGGAGCTTAATTTTGAACTGGCAGCCAGCCTTCGCGATCGCTTGAAGGCTGTGGAAGCATTGGGCAAGAAGCAGCTCGTTACTGCCGGTACACTGGCAGATACGGATGTGATTGGTTTTGCTATGACAGAAACGAAGGCCTGCTTTACAGTTCTTCATTTCAACGGGGGAAATCTGCTTGATAAGGATTATGAGATCCTGTGTGCGGTGGACGATCCTCAGAGCGCTGTATCCAGTCTTATGAAGCAGTATTATCTTAGCCGTGGATATGCTCCAAGGGTGGTGCTGCTGCCCTTTGAAATTGACGACAGTGAGCTGTTTGCACAGCTTCTTATGGAACAGTTCGGACGGACCACCAGATTGAAAGTTCCCCAAAGAGGAGACAGTGTTCGCCTGGTTGAGCTTGCAGTTAGGAACGCAAAAGAAGAAGCACTGCGCCTGACTGATAAAGAAGAACGCTTGCTCGGTTCGCTGAATCTTCTTGGTAAAATGCTTAATATGGATCCGCCCAAGAGAATCGAGTCCTTCGATATATCCAATATCTCCGGTACAGACATCGTTGCGAGCATGGTCGTATACCAAGACGGCAGGCCGAAAAAGAGTGAATATAAGCGCTTTAAGATCAATGATCTGCCGGGGCAGGATGATTATGCTTCTATGTCGCAGGTGCTTGCACGCCGATTCGTACGGTATCTTGAGGGCGATAAGGGGTTTGATGTCTTACCCGATCTTTTGCTGATCGATGGCGGTACAAGTCATGCGCAAACCGCCCTGAACGTTCTTAATGCTTTGGAGCTGTCTGTTCCGGTATTCGGTATGGTGAAGGACAGCAAACACCGCACGCGGGCGCTGGTAACCCCTCAGGGCATGCAGATCGCGATCGATACGCAGCCGTCTGTGTTTTCTTTGGTCGGCAACATTCAGGAAGAGACACACCGTTTTGCCATTACCTATCACAGACAGCTCCGCAGCAAACGATTGCGGTATTCCCGGCTTGACAGGATACCAGGTATCGGAACGAAACGAAAAGAAGAGCTTTTGAAGATATATAAGTCTCTGAGCGCAATTGCTGGTGCATCGCTGACAGACCTGGAACGGCATTTGCCAAAAAATACAGCACTTGCAGTATACCAGCATTTTCATGATATGGAAGAAGGGCAGGGGAACGAATGAGAGTTATAACCGGTAAAGCACGGGGCGTGAGCCTGAAAACACCGGACGGATTGAAAACAAGACCAACCACCGACCGGGTAAAAGAAGCCCTGTTTAGCATTATTCAATTTGATATTCCGTTTGCCAGAGTGCTGGATCTGTTTGGGGGAACAGGGCAGTTGGGGATCGAAGCGTTGAGCCGTGATGCAAAGAGTGCAGTATTTGTAGACAGCAGGGAAGAGGCCTGTAAGCTGATTCGGGAGAATCTCAGACGGACAAAATTGGAAGCAGCGGCAAAGGTCATCTGCTCTGATTATATGAATTTCCTGCGAAATTGCCGGGAAAACTTCGATATAATCTTTCTGGATCCCCCATATACAGAAGTTTTTCTGGAAAATTCTTTAAATTTGATAACAGAAATTGACATTTTGCAATCTGGTGGTATAATAGTTACAGAACGGCCTGTTGAAAAGGATCTTTTATTGGAATTTCCGGGCTATACCCGTTCTAAAGATTATCGATACGGCAAGACGATTCTTACGATCTATCGTAAGAACTGACCAGTTAAGAAAGGCAATAATGAAGATTGCGATCTATCCGGGCAGTTTTGACCCGATTACAAGCGGCCATTTAAATATCATTCAGCGTGCCTCTAAGATCTTTGACAGGCTGATCGTTTGCGTGATGGTAAATGTTACGAAGCAGCCTATGTTTTCTCGCGAGGAGCGGGTGGATATGATCCGCAGCGTCGTTGCTGATCTTCCAAATGTGGAAGTGGATGCTTCTGATGAGTTGCTTGCAGATTATGCTAAGCGCAGGGGCGGATGTGTGATCCTGAAGGGGCTGCGTGCAGGCTCGGATTTTGAAAATGAGTTTCAAATGGCATTGATCAATCGTAAGATCAATCCTATGCTGGATACTATGTTCCTGACTGCTGAGTCTCAATATATGTATTTAAGCTCCAGCACCGTTAAAGAATTGGGGAATTACGATGTAGATCTTTCCGATTTTTTACCGGATCAAATTATACCAGTATTTAAGCAGCGAATCGCTGTTATTCGCCAAGGAGGAAAATCAACATGAACGAACAGAACATCGAAGATATCATTTCTGCATTATATGATATGGTGCAGGACGCCAGAGCACTGCCTCTGGGCGCAGATAAGTGTATTCTGGAGCGGGATAAGGTTCTGGATATGCTCGATGAAATCATCGCTCAACTGCCCGTAGAGCTTAAGCAGGCTCGCACGATCGTTGAATCTCGCAACGAACTGATCGGTCAAGCGCGCCGTGAGGCTGAGTCCCTGATCCGTCAGGCACAGGATCAAGCCGGTCAGATGGTTTCTGAGGAAGCAATTTATCAGGAAGCAAAGCGTCAGTGCCAAGAAATGGTCCTTCAGACGCAGACTCGTATGTCTGAGCTGCGCAAGGCCAGCAACGACTACATGGATGATGCGCTGCGCCGCACTGAGGAAGCCATTGCTATGTCTTTGGAAGATGTCCGGGATACCCGTACTAAGTTCAAGGCTCTGGTTGACGCACAGGAGAAGCGTTCCGCTATTACTGAGCAGGAAGCTGAATAAATATAAAAACAGCTCAAATCCTATATTTGAGCTGTTTTTTAGCGAAAAAATGGAGGTTTTATTATGGATTTTATGGACAGATATAATTTCTGGTGTAATGCAGGTCTTCCTGCGGATGTACAGCAGGAATTGAAGAACATTGAAAACGACCGGGAAGAGCTGAAAAGCCGCTTTGGCAGCGAACTGGAATTTGGTACTGCGGGTATGCGCGGCATTATGGGTGCAGGAAGCAACCGTCTAAACCGTTACACTGTTCGCAGAGCCGCACAGGGCATGGCTGCCTGGCTCAGCGGCACCGATCTGCCGAAGATCGCTGCAATTGGCTATGACTCCAGACATAACTCTACGCTGTTTGCTGAGGTTTGTGCGGTCGCATTTGCTGAAGCCGGCATCCATACCTATTTGTATGACCGCCTGGCACCTACACCTATGCTGTCTTTTGCGGTCCGTGAGCTTGGTTGTGGCTGTGGAATCGTGATCTCAGCAAGCCATAATGCCGGCGCATATAATGGTGTAAAATGTTATGGACCGGATGGCTGTCAGATGACAGACGAGCCTGCTGCGATCGTTACAGAGAAGATTCGTGCGATCGAGTATTTTGTTCCGGAAGAAAAGACCTTTGCTCAGTTCATGGATGAAGGTCTGATTACTTATATTCAACAAGAGCTGTGGGAGAAGTACTATGATACCATCCTGCAGGAGGCAGTTGATCCGGAGGTGATCCGCGCTGCCGGACTGGATATTGTCTATACCCCCTTGTGCGGTACAGGCAATGAACCTGTGCGGGAAGTCCTGAGCAGGCTGGGGGTAAATATTACCGTGGTTGACTGTCAGGAGAAGCCTGACGGTGATTTTAAGACCTGCGAATATCCCAATCCTGAAACAGACGCAGCGCTTAACGAGAGTTATAAGATCGCAAAAGCCGCACCCTGCGATGTGATTTTGGGTACAGACCCGGATGCAGATCGGATCGCGATCGCTGTTCCTGTTGAAAATGGTTTTAGGAAGCTGTCCGGCAATGAGCTTGGCTGCCTGCTGATGGATTATATCCTGAAGGCCAGAAGAAATAAGAATGACATTCCGGATGGCGCGATCGTTGTTCGCAGTATCGTGTCTTCTCCCTTGGCTGATCGGATCGCAGAGCATTATGGTGTTACTATGAACGCTGTTCTGACTGGCTTTAAATATATTGGCGGTGAGATCCTGAAGATTGAGGAAGCAGGGGAGGAGCGCAAGTTTATCTTTGGCTTTGAGGAGAGCTGTGGCTATCTGAAGGGAACTTATGCCCGGGATAAGGATGCTGTTGTTGCGTCTGTTTTGGTCTGCGAAATGGCAGCCAGCCTGAAGAAGCAGGGGAAGACGATCCTTGATGCGCTGACTGAGCTGTATGCACAGTACGGCTACTATCTGGCGCATGTTCAGAGTATTGAACTCTCCGGTGCTGACGCAATGGAAAAGGCGGCTGCGATGATGGCTGATCTTCGCCAGTCAGTTCCTGAATCCATTGGTGGTGCGAAGGTTACCGGTGTGCGAGATTATCGTACAGGGATCGATAAGGATCTGCAAACAGGAAAAGAAACCGCAATTACACTGCCAAAGTCCAATGTGCTGGAGTTCCTCCTGGGCTCAAGCGGCAGCGTGATCGCTCGTCCTTCCGGTACAGAGCCGAAGGTAAAGTTCTATTATACTGCCGTTGCTGAGGATCAGCCTTCTGCTCAGGCGCTCCTGGAGAGAATGATCGCACAGATGTCCGTGTAAATTGAATATTTCATTATGATCACCGAGAAGCAATGCTTCTCGGTGATTTTCCTGTTCTTTTCTATGATCGAAAGAATAGACTTGAACAAAAGGGGGATGTGTTTATGCAACCAAATCATAGTAAAAGAAATAAAAGCCGTTCCTTTGGCGCTGGGGTCGGCATTGGAGTGGGGGTGTCAGTAACGATCAGTATTGCCCTTGCTATGTTGCTGGCTACATTCATTTTAAATGAGCAGTTAGGGGAGAATACGATCGATCTCCTTGTGCCGTTCATCATGTTTATATCCACACTGATCGGATGCACCTTGGCGGGAAAATGGAGCAGCGAGAAGGTTGGCTTTACCACCGGAATATCCGCATTGACATACCTTCTGATCTTTGTAGGAGCGGGGATATTGTTCTTTGATGGTGGCTTTCACCACCTGTGGACAAGTCTTGCAGCAATTGGTTGTAGTTGTGGTTTATCGTGTGCAATCTGCATAAGAGGAAAGGGAAAGGGCCTGAAAAGGAAAAGACCCTATCGTTAATTTGCACAAATTTCTTAAGTGGGTAAATTTAATTTACCCACTTAAGAAAAAATGCAGGAAAGATTGCAGGCCTATATCTGGTGCTTTTGGTAACTCTTCTAACGCAACATCTTGAATAGAGTTGAAATTGGTAAAGTTTCGGCCAACCTTGGTTGCATCAGTTTACATAATGATGTTGACATAAAAATCAGCATAATCTACAAATAATGCAAATTTATCCACATTTGCTTGAAATTTTATTGATTTTGGTGTATAGTATTTTAGCAATCTGATTTGATGGCAATTTTGCGCATTTCATTTTTTCTGCCCGATCCTACATCGAAATCAATCAATTGATTTTGTTATGGAGGTATTATGGTCAGATATGCACGAAAGCCATCCGTTCTACCCCGTTTCCAACGCAAGGGAAGTATCGTGATACTTGCATTTTTATGGATTCTTGGTTTGGTTTGCGGACTGTATATTGTTTCAGCGGCAGGCGATTCTATTTCTTCTTTGATGGGTGCGATTTGCTATAATCGTGTTTCGATCGTTGGGCTTGCTGCTGTGTTGTTTCTTCCTCTTGTCATTACTGCCATTGCTGTTTATTTTTCAGCACCGGCTCTTATTTATATCTTCTGTAGCTTTAAGGCTCTTTGCGTTGGCTGTTGCCTGTATGGAGTGGTTTTGGTATTTGGATATTCCGCATGGCTTATCCGGCTGCTTTTGTTCTTTTCAGATTCCATCATTGCAGTCTTAATACTGTGGCTATGGTACAGATACTTATATCTGGTGCGCGATACAGTCTGGCGCGATCTTACGATATGCGCTGCTGTAGCTGGCGCAATTGGCATAATAGATTATTTTCTGGTATCGCCATATCTGGTGATGCTGATGAATTATTATTCGTAGAGGAAAGGTTCGCGTATTCATGTTGGATTTGATTCAGGCCTATGAAAATTACCTGGCTAAGGTAAAACAGGCATCCTTGAACACCATATCCTCCTATATGCGTGATATTCGGCAGTTTTCTGAATGGCTGCATGAATATGCCGGTGTGGATGTGATCGATGCCAAACAACTGAATATCAGCGACTATCTGAAGCATTTAACTGAGGACGGCAGGTCTTCCGCAACAGTTTCCAGAAGTCTTGCCAGCCTGAAGAATTTTTATGTTTATCTCGTTTCTTCCGGTTTCCTGGAGAAAACGCCGGTTACCGACATTCATGTTGACAGGGGAGATAAGAAGCTTCCGCAGATCCTTACCGGAAGAGAAATCGAACTGCTGCTTGCACAGCCTGCTTGCATCGATGCCAAGGGTTATCGTGATAAGGCAATGCTGGAGGTAATGTATGCCACCGGTATTCGCGTCAGTGAGCTGATCGACCTGGATGTAGATGATGTAAATCTGGATCTGGGTGTGATCAAATGCAACAGTTTTAAAAAATCCAGATCTATTCCTCTTTATCCGGCCGCATTGCGTGCGCTGAGTGTGTATTTGCGGGAGATCCGTGATTCTATGGTTGCTTCTGATGAAGAGCAGGCGCTCTTCGTTAATATTAACGGTGTCAGAATGAGCCGCCAGGGCTTCTGGAAGATCCTGAAGCACTATCAGCAGACCGCTCATATTGAAAAAGAGATCACCCCGCACACACTGCGCCACAGCTTCGCTGTGCACCTGCTTGAGAACGGTGCTGACCTGGGTTCTGTGCAGGAATTGATGGGTCATTGCGACATTTCATCCACTCAGATGTATACCCAGATGATCAATCAGAAGCTGAAATCTGTATATGAAAAGTGCCATCCTAAGGCTTAAAAGGTCTATCGATCCTATGGAACGATAGACCTTTTGTTATATAGTAACCCCTCTTTGAATTGAGGTTCAAAGAGGGGAGGGGGTATTAAATTCCGGTCATCGCAGCAAGCACATCGACTTCGATTCGCTGAATACAACGCTTCATAGCCAGTGCTTCATCCACGTCCACATCAGTAAAGCTTCCGTCCTTCGTACAGACGACTCTGTTTGTTTTTCCGGCCATGAGCAGCTCAACAGCCATAAATCCCATTTTTGTTGCATTGACACGGTCGCGACCGGTAGGGGAGCCGCCGCGCTGAATATGGCCAAGAACCGTAACTCTGGGATCTAAGTCCAGGGCATCCTTGATCTTTGCAGCGATATCCGATGCAGAGCCGGCGCCTTCTGCAACAACGATCATATAGTGAGTGAATCCGTTAAAGCGTGCCTGGCGGATCTTCTCAATGACATCTTTTTCAAAATCGATGGATTCTTCCGGCACAAGAACGGCTGTGGCACCAACAGCAAGGCCAACATACATAGCCAGATAACCGGCATTGCGGCCCATAACCTCGACCACAGAACAACGTTCGTGGGACTGCATAGTATCGCGGAGCTTATCGATACATTCGATTGCGGTGTTCGCAGCGGTGTCGAAGCCGATAGAGTAGTTTGTGCAGTTAATATCATTATCGATGGTAGCAGGAATACAGACAACATTGACACCGTGCTTGGACAGCGCTCTGGCACCACGGAACGTGCCATCACCACCAATGGCTACAATACCGTCAAGTCCCAGGAACTTGCAGGTAGATACTGCTTTGCGCTGGCCTTCTTCAGTCAAAAAATCCTTACTGCGGGCAGTGTAGAGGATCGTACCACCGCGATTGATAATGTGAGAGATATTCTTTTCATCCAAACGGATCACATCACCGGAGATCAATCCATTATAGCCACGGCGGATACCGTAACACTCAATACCATGGTACAGAGCAGTACGGACCACCGCTCTGACACAGGAATTCATACCCGGTGCATCACCACCGCTGGTAAGTACACCAATTCTTTTAACGCTCATAGTGGGGGTCCTCCAATAATGTTTTTGTATATAATATAACTTTTCGACGAAAAAGTAAAGATAATTATAAATTAATGCTTGACTGTGAAGTTACTTGATAGTATATCATAAGTAACGAAAGGTGGTACTGTTATGCAAATTCAAACAATTGAAGAGAAGACCGGATTAGATAGAGCTACTATTCGTTATTATGAGCAGGAGGGACTCATAAAACCCAAAAGACTCCAAAACGGCTATCGGGATTATTCAGAGAAGAACTTACAGGACCTTCAGAAGGTCAAACTTTTGCGCCAGCTTGGATTATCTCTAGAAGCAATTTTACAGCTTATGGAAGGGAAGGATGACCTGAGGTCAGTAATTGAAAACCAGCTTGTTGTCCTAAAAGACTATAAAGCACGGGTCGAGAATGCAGAAACCATTTGTAAAATGATTTTGCAGGATAAGGTTACATACGAAACCATTGTACCAAATAAATACTTTATTGTACTAAGTGAAAGCAAGTGCATAGAAAATAAAGTTGTTGAAACACCTTATACGGAATATGTATACCTTGAATCTCATCCTGTCAGACGGTTTGTAGGAAGATATTTGGATCAGTTATTAACATCTGCCATTCTCATGCTGATCGTTGTTGTATGGATGCGTGTGCGCCCCTTTGGAGATGTTCAAAACAACATACTGTCCATTGCTGCCTTATTTCTTTCGATGCCGATCAATGCGCTATTTCTGTGCATCTTTGGCACAACACCCGGTAAATTTGTTGTTGGAATTTTCATTAAGACACCGGAAGGGAAGAATATGTCCTTTTTGGATGCATTAAAGCGGGAATGGGCAGTTTTTCGATACGGAATGGGCTTTACAATCCCAATATACAATTTGGTCCGATTATATAAATCGTATCAGATCCATACTGCAGGCAGGGAATTGGAATGGGATTATGATCATAACGCGGATGTGCTCTATACCCAATGGGAGATCAAACGGTGGGTATACAGCGCTATTCTAGGTGCAATTTGCATAATTACCATTGCTTGCTCTGCATTTGATTCACAATTACCAAAGCACCGTAATGAAGATCTGACACTTGCACAGTTTGCCGAAAATTATAATAATTACGCCAAGCAAAACGATTTAAATTCTTTCTTAACCGAAGAAGGGGAGTGGTATACACCCGATCTCGGGCCTAACACAATTGTGATCGAAACCTTTGATTGTGATGAATACTGGCAATTCATTACAGATGAAAACCAGGTTCTTAAAGAAATCAAAATCAAAACAAATTCTGATACCAGACTGTTTTTCTTTGGAGGTGGAAAAAAATCTCTGGCAATCTATACAGCAATTATGTCCCAGCCAAATGCTGATATCATAACAGCAGGTGAGGCAATGAATGAATTGTCAGAAACGACTTTTGTCACAGATTTAAAAGAGAGCCATTATGACTTCGACGGTGTGATCGTGGATATGGAGATATGGCAAGCAGATTATAACAAAGATGCGCCTGCAGAATTACTGGTAAACATTACATTACCATAAACGAGCACCGAAATCGGTATTTCGCCGGTTTCGGTGCTTTTAATCCGTCTGAGGGGAGAATACCGTTGAAACGAGCCTTGAATACTAAAAATCACCATAATACAAACGAACGCAACAAAATAAAAATTTTG
>CAYLNV010000001.1:0-26370 GCA_964385085.1 uncultured Oscillospiraceae bacterium | reverse complement strand
TAGTATCTCGCCGCCGTTTACAACAATAGTCGTACTTTCATTATAACCACCGGAACTGGAAATCCCGTGGATTTGCCCGTTGTTGATCAGAAGTGCACCTCCATAAATTTCAACGGCATCCTCCTTTGAAGCATAAAAAGCACCGCCGGAAATGGTTGTATTTAGCAGCGGATTGTTATTATAGAATCCGCCTCTTGCACCTCTAAATGTGCCGCCAGAGATCGTCAGATTGCAAGCCCCGGCACCACTGTTTCCAAAGGCTAATCCGTAATAATGGGCGCTATATGTAGTTGTGTTTGGTATAGGCCCTTTGCCATTAAACTCGCCACCGCTGATCGTGACTTTCCCACTACAAGTAAACATACCAAAATTAATTCCATTTTCTTTTCCCTCGAAATATCCTCCCGTTATGGTTATGTTTCGAAATGCTCCTTGCACATAACTTTCTCCAACAATCATCGCACTGCCATTGGTGCTGGTAAAAGTACCAGATGCCACAGTAACATCATTTACCTTATAGATATCCATTGCTTCATAATAACCTGTGATATTACCGTCATAAACAGTAATATCACCTGTCGTATTGCAATATACCGCGGCTCCTAATGCATCACAGCTAACAGTTCCGCCATACATAATGAAGCTGCCGTAATTTGCAAGAGCACCACCGCCACTAAAAGATGTCTTATTACTGGATGTAACAGCAATTTTACCCGTGCCCGCACAGTCGCTAAGGGCCAATGTTCCGGACTTAATTTGCAGCACAGTGCTTGTACCGTTCTTTAAGATGCTGTATCCATTCAAGCAAATAGAAACATCTCCATCAATAGTCAATGAATACGAATCTGTAAAATTTATGCTGGTTTCCAGATAGTAATTGCCGGAAGTTAATGTAGTTGTGCCGGTAGGCAACGGCAACCAAATTTGACCGGCGTGGCTTTCAGCGCAGGAACAAGCAGTACCACAAACAGGATGATAGTGACTGGCGGACTTTTCTCCCGCAGCAATACAATTAAGGGGCATAAGCGAAAAAATCACCAGCAATATCATTATCCTTAACAACACCTTGTTTTTCATTTTTACCTCTCCTTATAAAATAAAAAGTGCGCCAACCGAAGTCAGCGCACCGAAAAACGCAAACTCCAATTGTCGCCAAACAAATCGAATAGAAAACAGGGATATATATCCTTTGTAATCCTACCCCGGAATTTGCATTTTTGCAAAAGTTCATAAAAGTAGGATGCACAAATGAAGGTATTATATTCCCTAAAAAGAAAAAATACCCCTATATAAACATATTCGATTTGTTTGGCATTTTCAGTTTATCACTGTTCCCGAAGAAAATCAATAGTAAAATTAGTAAATGCTAGTACATAGCCAGCATAAAAGCTAGTACATAGCCAGCAGAGGAGATTGACACGCAACTTTAGGGGATGTATAATATCTAAAAATGTTCAATCTGGGAGATAAATATGGGTTTAGGACATATTTTACTGACGGCTGTCAATTCCATTCTGCCGATCTTGCTTCTCATCCTCTTGGGGTATGGGCTGCGCAGGATCGGTTATCTGAATGAGGATTTTATTAAAACCGGAAACAAATTTGTGTTTAACATCTGCCTGCCCATCATGCTGTTTGTCAACGTCTATGACATTGAGAATCTGAGTACGATCAAGGTCGATATCGTTATATACACAGTCGGTATCGTGTGTCTTTTGTTCCTGCTGAGCTTTATTCCGGCGCTTTCCTCCACCAGGATACCGGAGCGCAGAGGTGTTGTCATGCAATGTGTCTACCGGAGCAATTATGCCATCATCGGCTTACCTCTTGCAAATGCCCTGGGTGGTGCTGAAGCAATGGCAGTCGCCGCAGTAGTATCAGCATTTTTGATCCCGATATACAATACATTTGCCGTCATTTCTTTAACTGTTTTTTTAAAAGATGAAGACAACAAAAGGCTTGATATAAAAAGCATTTTGAGGGGCATCGTTACAAATCCCCTGATCATCGGTGTGGTGCTGGGTCTTGCCTGTCTTGTCCTGCGTCAGCTTCAGAACGATCTGTTTGGAGCTGCAGTATTCACCTTAAGGGGAGATCTGAAGTTCCTGTATACTGTCCTTGATAATATCAAGGGGATCACCTCTCCCCTTGCATTGATCCTTCTTGGTGGACAGTTTACTTTTTCCGCTGTCAACGGTATGTTCAAGGAGATCTTCGCAGGTACGCTGTGGCGGACGGTCCTGGCACCGATCATTGGCATCGGTCTGGCAATTATCCTGAGTAAGCACACAAATCTGCTTTCCTGCGGTGTAAATGAGTATCCTGCGTTGATTGCAGTATTTGGCTCTCCGGTGGCAGTATCCAGCGCGATCATGGCTTCCGGGATGAAAAACGACGGGCAGCTTGCGACACAACTGGTGGTCTGGACCAGTGTTTTTTCTATCTTCACGCTATTTATCACCATCTGTCTTATGATGTCCGGCGGGCTGTTATCCGTATCATTCTCTTCGCCTTGACGAAGCTCCAAAAAACGCATATAATATATACACTATATTCACATTCTGGGATTGCGAGTTGAGTATTATGAAATTATCCCTTGTCGTACCCTGTTACAACGAAGCTGAAAATGTTGCAGCATTTCAGCAGGCAGCGATCTCTGCTTTTAAAGACTGTAGCTATGATTTCGAAATCGTATATGTAGATGACGGCAGTCAGGACGCGACGCTCCATGAGCTTCGCAAGCTCTATCATGAGCAAAAATGCCCGGTAAAGGTTGTCAGCTTTTCCCGTAATTTTGGCAAGGAATCTGCGATCTATGCCGGTCTGAAGCAGGCTTGCGGAGACTATGTTTCTTTGATCGATGCAGATCTGCAGCAGCGTCCTGAGATCGTCCGGGATATGGTGGATATCCTGGAAAACAAACCCGAATACGATGTGGTTGCTGCTTATCAGGACCGTCGCGGTGAGGGCAAGGCGCTTTCCTTCTTTAAGAAAAGCTTTTACCGACTGATCAACCGGATGTCAGATATCAACCTGAAGTCCGACGCAAGTGATTTCCGGACCTTCCGCAGAAGCGTAGCTGACAGCTTGATCACGCTGGGGGAATATCATCGTTTCTCCAAGGGTATTTTTGCTTGGATCGGCTACAACACCTGCTTTATCCCCTATGTTGCCTGCGAGCGCGCAGGCGGTGTCAGCAAGTGGAACTTCCGCAAGCTTTTTAACTACGCAATTGACGGCATCATCGGTTATTCCACCAAACCTCTGCGGATCGCCACCCTCTTTGGTGGTATCAGTGCCGCTGCTTCCTTCCTTTATCTGATCATCGTGATCCTGCAAAAACTGATCACCGGCATTGATGTTCCCGGTTATGCAACGATCATCGTTCTCACTCTATTCCTGGGTGGTATGCAGTTGTTATGCACCGGAATCATCGGTGAATATGTAGGCAGGACCTTTGAACAAAGCAAGGATAGACCTATTTATATCGCCAAGGAAGTATTAAATTACGAAAACGACTAATAAAAAATGGGTGTGTTGCAAAAGACTGCAGCACACCCTTAATTGTTGCAAGCACCTATGCCCTGCGGACATAGGTGCGATCTGTGATCGCCCGCGGGCGGCTATTAGCCGCCCCTGCGGATTCTAACGATAGATTTTTGAATTTTACAACAGACCCTCTTATATATCTATATGCTCTTCCCGTATTTTCTTGCGGATCTCAAGGAGATCCTCAAAGGTATCCGGTCGTTTTGACAAATCACGCAACAACGCTGATGGATGATAAATAGCAGTCATCCACACTCCGTTTTTGCAGAGCCATGTTCCGTGCTCCCGCGTGATGCGGTAGTCCGGATCAAGCAGCCGTCTTGCAGCCACGCGTCCCAGACAAACAATAATTTTCGGCTGGATCAACGCAACCTGATTACGCAGATAATCTATGCAGGAGTCCTGCTCTTCGTCCTTTGGATCCCGATTTCCCGGTGGGCGACACTTCACAATATTAGCAATATAACAATTATGACGACCCAGATCGATAATGGACAGCATATCATCCAGAAGCTTTCCGGCAGCACCAACAAAGGGTTCGCCCATGCGGTCCTCCTGTTCACCAGGTCCTTCCCCAATAAACATCACATCCGCATCTCTGGGCCCAACACCAAATACAACATGATCTCGTGTGTGGCACAGACTGCAGCGGGTACACTGCATGCATTTGGATTCCAATTCCTCCCAATTCAGCATATCAGCGGCTCCTTCTGCGGTTTCTTCTGTTTCGGCGGCTGCGATTTCGCTCCTGCACCTTTCGCATCTTGCCAACTCCACGGATAATAAGGAAAATAACAGCCATTCCAACAATTGTACAAATCACAGCAGTCAGCACAGTTGACCAGGAACTACCCGGAGTTTTCTGTTCCGTATTTACTGTTTGCGTCTGTGCAACCGGGACTGCACTCATAGCACACAGATCAATTTGCGCCACACAGATATCTTCGTACCACACTTCAAGATTGGTCAGCACCTGTCCTTTTTCCACAGGCGCATTGACTGTGTCGGAGATATTGGTATGTCGATAGCTCAAATCGCCCATGCTGACCCCACTGGGCAGCACTGTATAGACCGATTCTGCTGCACCAACGACCACATCTGACGTGCCGTTTTCCACGGGTAACTGCTGTATGATCTGCCCTTCATAAACGACCTGCTTGGCGGTAAACCCTTCAAAGCCGGCATTTAACAGCATGGATGTTTCATTATAGCCGCCGAAGGTCTGGACAGAATAGCCATCATTACCTATAACAGACTCTGAACCGGTGATGATGCAGATAAGCTGCATACCATTCCCTTCCGCTGTGGTAGCAATACAACGATAGCCTGTAGATGTAACACCGGTACGGCCGCCTGTAACACGGCTATCATAATAGATCTGCACCGAGTCATTATTCATCAGGTAATTGCCGGTAGATAACGATCTTTCTTCAGACATATTTGTAGCAGGAACGGTGTAATATACAGAACCAAAAACCTTACAAAACGCTTCGTTCTCCATAGCCTTTGCAAGGATCCGTGTCATATCTCTTACGGTTGTATATTGTTGGTCATCGTGCAGACCGTGGGCATTGGTAAAGTTTGTTGAAGTACAGCCAAGGGATTGGGCATACAGGTTCATTTCCGCAACAAAATCACTCTGACTTCCGGAAACATGCTCTGCAAGAACAGCCGCTGCATCATTGGCTGAACCCACCATCATGCAGTATAGCAGATCTTCGACCGTCATTACTTCATCTGCTACAAGATCAGCAGAAAGTGCATCCGCTGCAACAGTATCCAAAGCAGACTGGGTAACCGTTACAGCTTCAGAAAGGTCGGCCCGCTCTATCACCATCAGTGCAGTTAAGATCTTCACCATGCTAGCCGGGTGCGTCTGCTCATCTGCATTGAAAGCATGCATCAATGTCTCTGATCTCATTTCGTATATGATCGCAGATTGCACGTTGCTGACCAGGCGATCCGTTCCCAGAAGCGGCATTTGTCCATCCACAGAATGTGCGCCGTCTGCAACTGTACGGTTCGATGTTTCTTCTGCCGATACCGGTGCAGCAAACAGCGAGCACGTAACAAAAAGGCAAAGGGTCAGGCAAAGTAAGCCTAATTTTTTCATATTTCTCCCTCAATATCCTGCCTGCACACTTGTCGGGCAGGCGAAAAATGTGTATAATATGTATGCTATTATATCAGCTTATTTTGTCTGCGTCAATGAGGAGGGCTTTTCTAAAAATGAAAAACAGTCAAATCGTACTAGTTTCCCTCACTGCTGCGTTTCTTTGTATTCTGCTCGGTCTATACATTGGACGAAATACCACACTGCTCATGAAGGTATCTGACAATACCAGCATTGGTTCTGCCATCGATTCAAATACATCCCAGCAGGTGGGCATCGACATCAATACCGCAACCGTTTCGCAGCTTCAAATACTGCCGGGGATCGGTGAAGCATTGGCTCAGAATATCGTAGACTACCGGGAAGCGAACGGACCTTTCACCAGCATGGAGGAGCTGCTGAATGTAAAAGGGATCGGTGAAACACGACTGAAGGAAATTCAGGACCGCTTCTATATATCCCAATCAGGGAATTAAAAGGCCCGGTTCTCCATCCTGCATTTGAAACTGCGCTTTTTCCAGTTTCTCTAAGTACATGAACGGTTCCTCCGGTCGAATGGGAATGAACCTTCCTTTTATATCTGCGTGTCTTGGAATTGCATAAAATGACAATTCTCCTTCCCCCACTGCTTTTATTGGCAAACGGGTCTCAACACCAAACATATCACCCATGGGCACACAGATCCCCAGACTGTTTTCTCTATCCTCACATTGCACCACCAACTGATACATTACACTTCCCGACAAGCGGCATCTGCACCGAAAACGGTAATACAGCCCCTCCCTGTTTACCTGGGCTACACCAATGGGCTTGTCAGCAAGCATAACATCGTGATCCATAAAAACACCCCCTTACCGCAACCCTATGCGGCATGGGGGTGTTTCATTCATATGGTTCTGTTTTCGTTAAGGCCAAAGCTGACTGCGATCGCGTCATCCACAAGGGACATATGCTGATCATCCAATCGTCCCATATGCTCACGAAGACGACGCTTATCAATGGTCCTGATCTGCTCCAGCAATATCACAGAATCCTTGCTTAGCCCAACACTGCCACCGGCAATGTTTATGTGCGTAGGGAGTCTGGCCTTTCCTGTCTGACTTGTGATCGCTGCCGCAATGACCGTTGGGGAATGTCGGTTGCCGGTATCATTCTGAACGATCAGAACAGGCCGTGTTCCGCCCTGTTCACTTCCAACTACAGGCGACAGATCTGCATAGAATATATCGCCGCGCTTTACCGTGCTGTCCATTTTTGCTTCACACTCCGTGGGAAATCATTGCCTGCGCTACTGGAAATCTCCTTATGTAACGCGGCTAGAAGTATTCTCCCACGCACATCAGAAAAATATACAGCAGCACCTGCAATTTATCCTATGACACGGATGACAAAATGCTACACATATAAGAAATTTCTGACCTCAAGCGACACCACACGCTGTCCTTGCCATAAGATCTCACCCCTGACAGGAAGATCCTGGTTGTCAAGCCAAACATCCAGATGTAGGGCATCCTCTTCGTAACTGTCATCAACGGCAATACGCAAGCCATCGTCTTCCTCACCGCAGGCAGATATATAGCCGCTGCGAAGGGAACGGATCAGCAGCCAAGGGGCACTGACCGGGGTGATCTGACCGTCGGCCAGCATTTCAAAAACAAGCACATGATCATCAAAGGTCAAATTTCCACCCTCCTGCTTGATCGTACCTGCTATTCCACTGATGGTTTCAGGGTCCGTAACCGTAAAGACCATGTCTCCCTTACTATCAACTTCACAATACATTTGGAATGTATGGATCGTGTCCCCATAGTCTGCTGTAATGATCGCATCAAAGGTACATCCGTTGCTGTCCAGCAACCGTTGTCGCATGGCCATCGCCTTGTCCAGAGAACCGCTTTTACATCCAGTTAAAAGAATAACCATCAGAAGTCCGGCAAGCAAGCGCTTCATAAAATCCCGCCCTATTTCATTAGTCGCGGCAGGACCTGGAGCATATCACTCGGGAGCAGCCCGTATTGTCCGATCTCCTTTTCACAAATATCACCGGCAGCACCGTGAAGATACGCAGCACAAGCTGCAGCTTCCAGCGGTGGTATCCCCTGACCGAGCAAGCTGACAAGAATACCGGATAGCACATCACCGCTTCCGCCAACTGCCATGCCAGGATTTCCGGTGTGATTCACATAGCTGATCTCACCGTCCGTAATAACTGTTTCATGGCCCTTTAGCAAAACGATCGCATCCAGATCCTGTGCAAGTGCAACTGCCGATCCCGTTCGACTGTCAGTCAAAAAACCGCCAAACCGGCAAAATTCGCCCTCGTGGGGAGTAAGGATCGTCGGACTTGTCCTTCCACGCAGAATATGTTTATGCGCAGTTAAGACATTTATGCCATCTGCATCCAAAACTACCGGTCCATTGAAATGCTCCAACACCGTCCGAACCGCACTGAGCGTTCCTTCTGACCGTCCCAGACCGGGTCCGATCAGCACGGCATCCATATCTTTTAGGCGCTCCTCAATTTCATTGGTCGCATTTATTGACAACATCCCATTATCGTCAGGCAACGGGAACACGATGGGCTCAGTCAATTTAACAGCCTCAATGGCATAGATACTTTCCGGAACACCGAGGTACACCAGGCCTGCGCCGCTTCGCAAAGCGCCCATTGCCGCAAGCGCTGCCGCACCGGTATATCCCTTACTTCCGCATAACAGCAAGATTTTTCCAAAATCACCTTTATGTGCCCATGGATCTCTGTCCGGTAACAATTCCAATACCTGCTGATGATTTAAAGCTTTGCTCTCCATCTGTATCACTTCCTGTTGATATCTGTCATTTTAAGCAAAGATATCATGCGGACTGACGCACGATCCCTGCCTTTTCCTTATTTCATAATGGATTCCTTGTACTCACTGGGCGTCATTTGCGTAAACTCTTTAAAGCATTTCGAAAAATATTGAGGGTTATCAAAGCAAAGCAATTCCGCGATCTGCGTCATATTATAGCTGCCCTGACAAATCAGCGCTTTTGCCTCGTTGATCTTCAGACTGTTATAATACCGCATGATCCCGTTTTTGCGATAGGTCGCAAAAAGCTGCTTGACCGTACTCTCACTTTTTCCGATCTTTCGAGCCACATCACGAATTGTGATCTTACCGTATATACTGTCTTGCAAATAGTCCAGAATCTCCTTGACATTATACGGAACATCCACACCGTCGATCACATAGCTGCGCCGCATTTTCTTGGTCAGTACATCTGTATTCCGGTAAAGCTTGATCAGAAATATCTCCAAAAGATTTTTTGTCATCTGACTGCTGCCGTAGGGAGCTGAATCAAGCTTTACCATGTTCTGTAACAGTGGGTTCCGCTGGTCGATCATACGGTAGCAGGACAAGCCTTCCTCAAACAGCATGGAAAGCATACTTTTTTGATCACTGTCCAGACGGAATATCTTACCCTCAAAATACTTCATAGCACGGCTGCGACACTCAAATGTGATAATGCTTACATTGGGCGCTGTCTTTCCGTCTCCGGCAAGGTTGTGATATTCATTCGGCTTATGGAAGGTCATTTCGCCGCTTTTTAAGATAAAGCGGTTTTTGTCCGCTGTGCAAAGCATTTCCCCCTTGTCGATATACACCATTTCCCAGAAATCGTGCCGCTCACCGTCGTAGCTGAAATTTCTGGGCATTTCCATATAAAACAACGTTATGATCTTCTCAATATTAAATATTTTATCAAAGCTGATTCTTGTAAAATTGTCTTTCATGAAACATCCTCTTTGTCTGATTTTATAAATATAATAACCTATTTTACACTCCAATGCAACCCCCAGACTGATATGATGAAAGAAAAAAGGAGGGATTCTTATTTATACCGTTCTAGTTATTTCCTGCCACCCCGATGATATGGAGATCGCCTGTGCCGGTACATTGCTCAAATGTAAGGCCAGAGGTGATCGTGTCGTGGTGTGCCACCTGTCCAGCGGCAATCTGGGCCACGAGATCATCCCGCCGGACGAGCTGATCGACATCCGTGCAAAAGAAGCGGAGCATTCCGCAGCGCTTGCAGGTATTGAGATCATGCACAGCGCTTTTGATGATCTGGATATCTACGACAACAACAAAGAAGCACGCGACAAGGTCGTGGATGTGATCAAATCGGTCGATCCTGATTTCATCATCACCCACGCACCGAACGACTATATGCCGGACCATACTGCCGTCTCCCGTCTGGTTTTCGATGCAAGCTTCACCGCTACCCTGCCGAATTATAAGACCGCCGTTGAAGGCCGCGCAAGACTTGTGCCGATCTACTATATGGATACACTGGCAGGTGTCAACTTCAATCCCACGGAATATGTAGATGTATCGGAATACATTGACAAAAAGCTTGAAATGCTCAACTGCCATGAATCCCAGATCGTTTGGATGCGGGATCATGATAACATTGATTTCCCTGACATGGTAAAGACCTGCTGCCGTTACCGTGGCTTCCAGTGCGGTGTTGACTACGCTGAAGGCTTTACCCAGTGTCAGGTCTATCTCAAGGGAACTACAAAAAGATTACTGCCATAAAGGAGAAATTGCTATGAACTTTAATTCTACTGTTAAGGGCTCTGCCCTGGAAGGCTTCTACCCTGCCGGTTGGGACTTTGATAAGATCGATGCCTGTATTGACGCTCCCGAATCCATCACCGTTCCTCAGGCACACTGGAACAAAAACTTCACTCCCATTTCCTGCGACAGCCTCGGCGAATTTGAGACCTACATGGGCCATGAGATCGCTATGCAGATCAAGCTGGCAAAGGATCGTGGCGAGAAGATCGCATTCATTCTCCCTGTGGGTCCGATGGGCATGTACAAGTGGGTCGTCTACTTCCTGAAGGAGTGGAATGTTTCCTGCGAGCATGTATATACCTTCAACATGGACGAGTGGGCAGACGGAGAGGGCAATACGCTGGCCTCTGATAACACAGGCTCCTTCCAGTATGCCATGGAGCAGGCACTGTTCAACCCCCTGGGTGAACTGACTGTTCCTAAGGATCACAGAAACTTTGCTACCAAGGATAATCTCCCCACCTATCCCGAGAAGATCAGCAAGCTGAAGGCAGACGGCGCTAAGCTTGTACTGGTTTACGGCATTGGCAGAATGTGTCATATTGCTTTCTGGGAGCCCACCTTTGCTGCTGATTATGAATCTGCTGCAGAATGGGAGAAAGCGCCATATCGGATCGGTGCGAAGATCCATCCTCTGACCGTGGAGCAGAATGCCCTCACCAGCTTCAAATCCAGAACGCCCCTTGTCCCCTGTCGTGCCAACACCATTGGTCCCGGCTTGTTCCTGCAGGCTGACTATGCCATTGGCGGTGCGGACGGCACACTGGGTCGTGGTATGCAGTGGCAGGGTCTGTCCCTTTGGATGACCTTACGCTATGGTCAGACTCCCTGGATCACATCCTCCTACATTCCCACTCTTCCGGGCAGATTGTTCTTCCTGAAGGAGCTTGCCGGTCCGCTGGTTGCTGAATGTAACTGATTCGGGAGATCGTTTATGAACACAAAAGCAGTCATGTACGGCGGTGGAAATATTGGCCGCGGATTTATTGGTGCTTTATTATCACAAGCCGGTTACGAGGTAACATTTGTAGATGTGGCTGACACCGTGGTGGACGAACTGAACCGCAGGCACAGCTACCCCGTTCGCATTATTTCCAACAACGGTCATGAAGATGTGAATGTAAAGAATGTCCGTGCCGTCAACGGCAAGGATATAGAAGCAACGGCTGATGCGATTGCAGATGCTGACATTATGGCAACAGCAGTTGGTGTCAATATACTAAAGTTTATTATTCCAAACTTAGTAGCCGGTCTGCGCAAGCGTATGCAGCGGGGAAACGCACCCTTTAATATTATCATCTGCGAAAACCTGATGGATGCCAACAAGGTCCTTGAAAGGATGATCAAGGAGCAATTAACCGATGAGGAGATCGTCTGGTTCGATGAAAACATTGGATTGGTCGAAGCTTCCATCGGCAGAATGGTTCCCATTCAAACAGAAGAAATGAAGGACGGCGATCCTCTGCGGGTCTGCGTAGAAAGCTACGGATTTCTTCCGGTCGACAAGGATGCTTTTAAGGGCGAGATCCCCCAAATTCCCAACCTTGTTCCCGCCTCCCCCTTTGACTTCTACTTGAAGCGAAAGCTTTATATTCACAACATGGGACATGCAACCTGTGCTTATCTGGGCAATCTTCTCGGTCTTCAGTACATCTATGAGGCGATCGATCGGGATGATATTTACATCATCGTCCGCGGCGCAATGCAGGAAAGTGCCCAGGCCCTTTCCAAGAAATACGGAGTTGCGCTGGATGATATTCTAAAGCACATCACAGACCTCCTGCATCGATTTACCAACGCAGCGTTAAAGGACACCTGCCAGCGGGTGGGTAATGATCCCAATCGAAAGCTTTCTCCCAGCGACCGGCTGGTTGGTGCAGGAACACTTGCGCTGGATATGGGGATCCTGCCTGCCTTCACTGCCATTGGTACAGCCGCTGGCCTACACCGCTATTTGGCAGAAGCTGATAACATGGAGCAGTCCATGGATCACGCAAAGAAGGTACTGAAGGATGTCTCAACACTGGATGCGGATCATCCCTTCGCTGTTATGGTCCTTGATATGTACCAGCGGATACAAAACGGAAGCAGCATCAAAGCGCTTCGCCATGCTGCTGATCAAATGATCGCTCAGCACCAAAAGAATGTAATCTAACAAAAATATGGGTCAGGCATTTTGCCTGACCCATATTTTATTTGTAAAAGCTATTTCCACCGATGAATTCGCGAACTAGACTGGTGGGAGGGATCTCGTCATCCACATCTGCTTGCTGTATATAATTCAGGATCTTAACAATACCGCGGACCTCTTCATAGCAGCTATTTTCCGGCTCTACAGCAGTAAGCAACGGATAGATATGCTTTTTAAGGACTGCCAATTCATACAAGGTCGAACTATTGAAGAACATATCCGCATGCTCCTGAAATGGGAAGATCCAACGCTTTTCTCCTCTGCGGACAGAATCCCACATTTCCATGGTGCGCTCTATGGATGCACCTCTGGTTTCATGATCCCGGACGATCCGGCGCAAAAGCCGCAACAGACTGGCAGCGATTCGGTTGTGATCGTCCAAATTCAAAGGCAGCAAGGGACTGACATACAGACGGAATACCATTTCTTTATCGATATTCTCTGGTAACAACACAGGGTTTAGTGCATGCAGACCCTCCACGATGATCACAGTGTCCTTGTCAAAGCAAAGCCTGTGGCCCTTATATTCCCGCTTTCCTGTGATAAAATTAAAGCTGGGCAGCGCAACCTCTTCACCTGCCAGCAACAGCTTCAGATGTTCACGGAACAACGCTGTGTCGATGGTATTGATATGCTCCAGATCCAGCTTCCCATCCGGTCCGGGTGAGATCTGATCCCGGTCGATATAATAGTCATCCAGGCTCATCAGGACCGGCTTTTTCCCATGAACACGAAGCTGTGTAGCAAGGCGGTTTGCTGAGGTTGTTTTTCCGGATGAGCTTGGTCCAGCCAACAGCACAGCCTTTGCACCACGGGCGCACACCATATCTGCAATTTGCGCAAAGCGCTTTTCATGGAGTGCTTCATTCACACGGATCAGTTCGCGGATCTTCCCGCTCACAACCAATTCGTTCAGATCTGCAACCGTCTCACATTCCATCAGCTCACACCAGCGTTTTCCTTCCGTGCTGACTGACATATAAGTGGGCATCTCCTGATAGGCTGCGATCTTGTCCGGCTCATTGGGATCAGGGTAAATGAACAAAAATCCGCCGTTCGCCTTCTGGATATCCCACACCTGCATATATCCGGTCGAAGGCAAAAGCTCACCATAGTAATAGTCTGAAAAATCTTCGTAAGAATAAAGATCGAAATACGGTTCTGTGCGCCATGAAAGCAAGCGTGCCTTATCTTCTCGGCCATTATCCCGAAACCACTGCATTGCCGCCTGGGTGGTCATACGGTGTCGAATCAGCGGAATATTCCGCCTTTGCAGCATAGCAACCTGCGCTTTCAATGTCTCAATGCAAAAGTCATCTGCCCCAAACACTTCGATCAGCAGCGCCTGTCCAACGGTACAGCTCATTTTCGCTCTTGCGTTGGGCCATAACTGACGAAGGGCCATAAACAGCACAAATTGAACTGTCCGGAAATAGACATCCCGCCCGGTGGGATCTTCGTAACGCAGCAATTGCACTTTGCCGTCTGAGGCAGCCATAGCACGGCGAATAGACGGTCGTTCATGGCCGGTATCAGTCTGCCGCACCGGAACATAGTTCAGATTGAATACCTCACCGGCAATTTTCGCAGCCAAAGGGCGCTTAGACAAAACCTCACTGTCCAATCCAAGCTCCTTTATCAACTCTAAGAGGGTCTGTCCCGGTCTCGGAGTGCAAACGCGTCCATCGATCATCAGATTCATAAGAACACCTCCTTAATAACAGCGCAAGGCGGGCAAGCGCCCGCCTTGATCATAAATGTCATTCCTGACCGATCGTCATAATATCATAAGGCGTCGTCTGGTAAACAAAATAGTTCAGCCAATTGGAGAACAAAAGATTTGCATGCCCACGCCAGCGGACGATCGGCTCTTGTGTATCGTCATCACCCGGGAAATAATTCTCCGGCACGCTGATCGGCAGGCCCAATGCCTTATCCCGTAAATACTCCTGCTTCAGAGTATCAGGATCATATTCAGAATGTCCGGTAACAAAGATCTGTCTGCCTTCCTTGCTGGCCATGGCATAGACACCTGCCTGCGGAGAGGAAGCCAATATCTTCAGATCCGGTACAGCCTCGATTTCCTCACGAAGCACCGTAGAATGTCGGGAATGCGGCGCCCAGAAAGAATCATCAAATCCACGGAGCAAAATAGAGCGTTTGTAGTCCACTGTATGAGGAAAGACACCAAACAGCTTCTCACTTAGGGGGTACTTCTTGATCCCGTAGTGATAATACAATCCAGCCTGGGCACCCCAGCAGATATGGAAGGTGGAATGGACGTTGGTCTTGGTCCACTCCATAATTTCACAAAGCTCAGGCCAATAATCCACGCTCTCGAAATCCATGTTCTCCACCGGCGCACCGGTAATAACCATTCCGTCAAACTTTCTGTGTTTGAGCTCATCAAAGCTCTTGTAGAAGTTCAGAAGATGATCTGCAGACACATTTTTCGAAACATGAGACGATGTGTGCATCAGTTCCAGCCGCACCTGAAGGGGTGTATTACCCAAGAGACGGGAAAGCTGGGTCTCTGTTACGACCTTTGTGGGCATTAAGTTTAAAAGAACGATCTCCAAAGGACGAATATCCTGGGTAACGGCCCGATTCTCGGTCATTACGAATATATTTTCATTCTGAAGCGTTGCTGCAGCAGGCAAATCATTAGGAATCTGAATGGGCATGGCTCATCCCCCCTTTTATATCTTTTTGCCTATTTTACAAGAAAACAGATATTTTGTCAAATCTCATATTCTTCTAGCTTTGTTCCCTGATAGTAGTAAGTCAGAATCTCCTCATAGCTGCTTCCGGATACCGCCATAGCGTCCGCTCCGTACTGGCTCATGCCAACTCTGTGTCCGAATCCTTTGGTGGTTACTGTAACTGTATTTCCAACTGCTGTCATTACGAATGACGTTGAGCGCAAACCAAGCTTCTGCCGAATTTCCGTTCCGCTGTATTCATGACCGCAAATTGAGATCGTATCAACACCACCGCCATTTGTATATGTAATATTTCCGATCCAGCTTCCATTAAGCAATGCGCCATCGATCTGCATACATTCAGAAAACTCATCCAATGTAAAAAACACAGTGTCCATGTAATGTGCTGAATTTTCCTCGCCGGGACTGACCACAGATCGTAAATACGGAACATCAGAGCCCCACACAGACAGTGCATCCTCCGTTCTGCCACCGGAACAGGAAAAATAGGTCGCATCGATCATTTCACCGTTATAGGTAAGAACCATCATATGAGTCTGCATAACCGCATCTGCCACCTTATCCAGACATTCCTGCGCTCCGCCTGAATTCAGAAATTCAGCCAGATCACAGTATGCCTGACAGCATGAGGGATCGGTGCAGATCGCCTGTTCAGGATGCTTTTCCCCTGCTAAAAATCTTTTAAGCGCATAGGTTCGGGCAACCACAGCTTGTGCCTTTAATGCTTCCGTCTCAAAATCTGTTGGCATCTCAGCAATGACCACACCGGTTATGTATGCATCTAATTCGATTTTTCTTACAGTCCCGTCCTCCATAAGGACCGGAAGCAAAAAAACATTCTCCGTTCGGTTTGGTTGGACCTGTGTTTCCTGTGTTTGCTGCGTTTGTTCTGCCGGTACTGCACTGTTTTTCTGTTGCTTCCCGGTGCCTTGTACGATCTCAATAAGGATCGCCGGCAGGACCAGTCCAAGCAACAGTGCGAAAAGGATTCCCTTTGTTTTCTTTTGCATGATCAATCACCCGGACATATTCTATCAGTAACCGTATAAAGATACTGACGAAACCGGCTGTCAAAATTTGAATGATTCTAGTCTTCACTTGACATCGTTCCTAAGGGCCAGTATAATTTATGGTAACTAGTTTTGTCGAAATGGAGCGAAATATGAAAAGAGCAATTCGTATTATCATACCGATCCTGCTTGCCATTGCCATCCTTGTGTGCCTTGCCTGGTATCTGTTTATCTATGACCGGGAGTTCACAAGAGATATGCTTTTGCACAGCGCCCGGTATTTTGAAGCGCAAGGAAAACACGACACAGCCTCCTGGTTTTACGATCTGGCCTATCAGCAAGCCGGCGACAATGACTCGGTCGCCATAGAACTGGCTGAGCAGCATAAGCTTGCCGGCAACTACACAAAAGCCGAGTATGTTCTGAATCAGGCAATTACAGAAGGCGGCAGTGAGGAACTATATATTGCCCTTTGCAAGACATATGTGGAGCAGGATAAGCTTCTGGATGCCGTCAAGCTGCTGGATACTGTGTGCCGCGAAGACAGCACAGTTGATTCCTCCGTTAAGGATGCCCTGATCGCTAAGCGCCCTGCTACACCCGTCAGTGTTCCAAGTCCCGGATTTTACAGCCAATATATTTCTGTTACGCTGACAGTTGAATCCGGAACACTTTATGCCAATGTTAAGGGAGATTACCCCTCCATTCAGGCAGGTGCATACACAGAACCCATCACGCTGGTTGCCGGTGAAAATACGATCTATGCCATAGCTGTATCTGATAACGGCCTTGTCAGTCCTCTCGCGATCTTTGGTTATACGGTTGGCGGTGTGATCGAAAACATTACCTTTACCGATCCTGCGATCGAAGCAGAAGTTCGCACGATCCTGAATGTTTCTGATGATAAAGAGCTTCTATCCAGTGATCTGTGGGAGATCAAGGAATTCACCGTTCCTGCAGACGCAAAAGACTATTCAGATCTGAGATATATGCAGTATCTGGAGAAACTTAGCATCTCAGCCGGTGTATCCGGTCAATTAAGCAGCATCTCCTCTATGTCGCAGCTAACATCACTGGAGATCACCGGCACATCTGTGTCCGCGGACGAATTAAAAATCATCGGCGCTCTTCCGAAATTACAAAGGCTGACATTGAGCAGTTGCGGTCTATCCACCTCAGCCGGTCTGGAGAGTGCTGTTGGCATCGTTTATCTGGATCTAAGCAAGAATACGATCCGAAATATCGATGCGCTGGCATCCATGAGAGACCTGACAGAAGCAAACCTTCAGAATAACGCATTAACGGATCTTACTGCGTTGTCCGGTTGCAGCAGCCTTACGGCTCTGGATGTTTCCAATAATTCACTCACATCCCTGTCTCCGATCCTCGGTATTTCAGGACTTACGAAGCTGAATGTGAGCAACAACAGCATTGAGCAGCTCGGAAGCGTGGGAAAGCTCAGTTCTCTGAATGAACTGAACCTGGCTTACAACAAATTGACCGACATCGTTTCCCTTGCTGACAGTACCTCCATAGCTGTTCTGGATATTTCCAACAACTCGATCACAAACATCTCGGCGCTTGAATCACTAACATCATTGACACATTTAGATTTCTCCTACAATCAGGTCGTTGAGCTTCCCACATGGGATAAAAAATGTGCATTGATCGAAATTAACGGTTCACACAACCAAATAAGTAATCTGGCACCGTTATCCGGATTGGAGCATTTGAACACAGTTTATATGGACTACAACGAGGAGATCTCCTCGATCAGTGAATTGGGCAACTGCCCTGTTCTGATTCTGGTTTCCGTTTACGGAACAAAGGTTACAGAAGTCAAAACGCTGACCGATCAAAGCATTATCGTTCATTACAATCCTACACAGACATAAAAAAGAAGGGCGCGTTGCAAAAATGATGCAATGCGCCCTAAAACTATACAATTGTCTACATCCTGCGAATCCAGGGGGTGTTCAACGAACGCCCGTGGACGGTTTTAATAACCGCACCTACAAAAATTCTAACGATAGATTTTTGAGTTTTGCAACAGACCCTTCTCTTTCATCCTATCATATACGGCTGATGGTTACGCGTACCTCACTGTCATTATTGTCGTAGGTAAAGATCCAATCGCCATAAATAACTGTAGATGAACCGTTTGCTGTATAAGGTGTAATATCCTCGTAATCTCCAAGATCAAGCTGCTTGTAGATCTCGCGTACGATGGTCGTCCATTGCACTTCGTTCATGGTGGGATCCGGTCCATCCGGCTCGAAAACACGGACACCCCACAGGCTCATTTTCTGCACACCGCTTCCATCCTGCTTGATCTCCATGTAGTGTAGACTCTTCCAGAAATATTGTTCACAGGTGATCTCATATTTAACAGTGCCGTCAGAAGCAGTATCCACCTGCGATACCACACAGTAGTCCTCTTCCACACGGGACTTAAACCGCTTCCAGAAATCACTTTCCTCACCGTCAGTCGATGATATAACATCGTTCTGATCACCATAGTCCTGCTCAGTATCATAATCTTCCTGAACGATCTGATCCTGTGCAGCCAAACCAGCCATATTGGATCCGTTAAGGTCCTTATCCCCGCCAAACAGCGAGCCAAAAATGCTCAGCAATCCGCCGCCGGACTTTTCATCGGCAACTGCATCGCTCAGTTCTTCTTCAGATATGTCATATGCATCCTCATAATACTGACCATCGTAAGAGTAATAATCTGTTGAAGCTTCACTGTATGTGTGATCGGTTGTCCTTGTAAAAAGGGCCGCAACGGCAATGACAATACCAATGGCCATCGGTAAACCGACCAGCACACCAACAACAATGCCCACGATCTTACCGCTGGATGAAGGCGGCAATGCAGATTGGATCCTGCGAATCGCAAAGACACATTTTTGAAGAAGCTCTGCTTCCTCAGTACTCAATTCGACCTTGTTTTCCTTCAGCAGATCGGCATACCGAACAGCGCACTTCAGCGCGGGCAGGGCGTTTTTATCCTCCTTCAAAGCCAGTGCTTCCTGCGCCTTAGCAGTCATGCTGGCCTTGATCGACCAGGTCTGACCTTTGTCTGCAGCCTTCTGCAGCATCGCTGTGCGGGTATCCGCATCCATTGTATGTGTCTGCAAATACAGGCACATTGCCGGTGCATACTCAGCTTCTGCAGCCGCTCTCAAAAGGCTTGTGAAGGGTTCATGGGTGTATTGCTGTTGTGCATAACGCACCACATATGTATATTGGGCTGAACGCACACCACTGTTTGCCAGCGCAAGCAGCTCATCCTGCCCCAATGTATCCGTAATGCCGGCCTTCACACACTCCATGTCGTCCTCGACCTTGTATGTTTTGAAGGAAGCTGCATCCGTATGAATGTTGGCTCTGTACTCACCACGAGCGATCAACTCCTGGGTAGTGTGCTCATTGTCGATCTTATTTTCCGTCTCCCAACGCATGACCTTGACAGGCATGAACCAGGCAAAGATACCAAAGGTAATGCATGACAGCAAGCCCCACAGCAAATACTTGACAAACAGACCGCCCACAGTACCAACAAAAATGTGTCTTCTGGAGTCAACAACGGTATGCTTTGTCTCCCATCTTAGCTTAATGATCTTAGACCAGGCAAGACCCACGACCGGAACTGCTGCAACAAGGGCAGACAAGATATTTGTGCCAAGTAAGCCCAGCACACCACCGTCAAAATAGCTGTTATTGTCTGCTTCCCCCTGATAGTGGGTATGCTTGGCGATCCACTTTTTCATGGATACAGACATCCACAGCCCGTAGATACCAAATGTAATTACAGAAAGAAAGCCCCACAAAAGATATTTTCCGATCAGTTGCAGACCCTTTCCGTCAAAATACATACGCTTGCCGCAAACAACCGTATGTTTTGCTTTCCAATTCTCAAACCAACAGCACATCCAGGGGTACGCAATACCAAGCGTAATGGCTGTTACAAATCCGACCAAGATGGAACATCCGATATATGCGAAGTATCCGCCGTCAAAATAGGATCGTTCTTCCTCAGGGATCGCCGTGTTTTCTGCATTGTAATTTGCCATGAATTTCCGCCTCCTCAGTATCAAAATTTGTTCCGCTAATATAACTATATGACATTACTCGACAGAAATCAATGGTTTTATGAATTTTTTGTAAATATATTGTTAAGGACCCAGCCCTCATTTGGGCTGAGTCCTTAAAAATCCTACAGCAATTTAATGATTATTTTGCAGCTTCATCGCGATCTTCCTGCTCCATTTCCTGCAACAGCTTTTTATCCTGCTTCGATGAAAGATCAAGCTTTTCATACATATCCGGACGACGCACTCTGGTTCTGCGCAGCGCTTGCTTCCGTCGCCATAGGCGAACCTTTTCGTGATTACCGGAAAGTAAGATCTGGGGCACTTCCCTGCCGTGCCAGACAGCCGGACGGCTGTACTGGGGATATTCCAGCAAACCGTTATAGTGGCTCTCATCCTCAAAACATTCCGGGTCTGCCAGTACACCGGGGACCATGCGGCAAACAGCATCTGTAACCGCCATTGCAGCGATCTCGCCACCGGTCAGGACAAAATCGCCTAAGGATATCTCCTCATCAACACACTCGTCAATGAAGCGCTGATCGATCCCTTCATAATGGCCGCAAACCAGGATCAGGTTCTCCAGCTTGCTCAATCGGATCGCATCCTCCTGCCGGAAGGTCTTTCCGCAGGGGGAAAGATAGACAGTATGAACAGGTCCGCCTGCCTGGTCGCAAACAGCCTCCCAGCAACGGTACAGCGGGTCAGCAGTCATGACCGCTCCCCGACCACCGCCATAGGGGTAATCGTCTACCTGATTTTGCTTATTTGCAGTATAGTCGCGTATCTGGTGTGTCTCGATCCTGATATATCCCCGCTCCTGCGCCCGTCCCAAAATGCTTTCAGACAGCACGTCGCCAACAGTTTCAGGAAATAAGGTAAGAATATCAACTCTCATCAGTTCGCATCCCTTCGATCAGCCGTACCTGCATGATACCGGAATCCATGTCAGTGGAAAGAACAAATTCCTTCACTGCAGGGATCATATATTCATGCTCTCCCCGGACAACATAGACTTTATTTCCGGGGTAATCCAGTACATCAATGATGGTACCAATCTGCACATTATCAGCAAATACTTCCACACCGATCAGCTCTGCAACAAAGATAGCATCCGTGTCTGCATCCTCACGGTACACGCGTACCGTTTTTCCCCGCATCGCCTGCGCCTGCTCCATTGTATCCACACCGGACAGCTTCAAAAGATTACAGGTCTTCTGGATTCTGCAGCTTTCTACCTTATATTCCACACCGTCAATATTGACGCGTTTAAATTCCACCAAAAAGTCCGGGCCATCTGCCCAAGGCAAGACCTTCATTTCCCCGCGGACACCGTGGGTGGTTACGATCTCACCTGCTTCCAAAAATTGAAGTTTCATAGCTTACCTCACATAAGAAAGGAAAATGCGTGACGGTACCGTCACGCATTACCCGTTAATCCACGATTTCTACCGTGATCTTCTCGCCGGTGCGCTGGGCAACGGTTTTCACGATGGTGCGAATTTCTTTCGCAATTCGGCCCTGGCGGCCGATCACTTTACCCATGTCGCCGGGAGCAACATGGAGCTCCAGTACCTTGCCGTCCTCATCGGACACTTCATTTACAGTAACTGCCTCAGGATCGTCCACCAGATTTTTTGCCATATACAGCAAAAGTTCTTTCATTGTACAACTCCTTTGAGCAATTACAGGACACCGGCACTCTTCAGCAGGCCACGAACGGTGTCAGTGGGCTGCGCGCCATTTTTGATCCAGGTCTGAGCCTTCTCGGCATCGACAGTAATGGTAGCGGGCTCGGTCAGGGGGTTGTAGGTACCGATCTCCTCGATGCAGCGGCCATCGCGGGGGCTGCGGGAATCAGCAACAACGATACGGTAGAAAGGAGCCTTCTTTGCACCCATTCTTCTCAGTCTGATTTTAACCATGAGTTTCACCTCCAAGTAATTTTGTATCTTTATATCGCAAAGCAATTTGCTTTCAGCGAACAATGTGATATGGGCTTAAAAGCCCGGGAAACCGCCAAGGCCGCCAAAGCCCCGCATGCGTTTCATTTTCTTTCCGGCACCGGGACCGGAGAACTGCTTGATCATGGACCTCATCTGGTCAAAGGATTTCAACAGCCGATTGACATCCTCAACCTTAACACCTGCTCCGGCCGCGATCCGTTTCTTGCGGCTTGCACCGATGATGTTGGGATTTTCCCGCTCCTTCGGTGTCATGGACAAAATGATCGCTTCTGTACGGCTCATAGCCTTTTCATCCAGTTGAACATTCTTAAGTCCGGCACCGCCGGGCATTTGTGCCAGAATATCCTGCATAGAGCCCATGGATTTTAGCTGTACCAACTGATCATAGAAATCCTGCAAAGTAAACTTGTTGGATTTCAGCCGTTCTTCCATTTCAGCGGCCTTCTTGGCATCATATGCCTTCTCAGCCTTTTCGATCAGGCTCAGTACATCCCCCATGCCCAGGATCCTGGAAGCCATGCGGTCCGGATGGAACACCTCAATGTCCTCAAGCTTTTCACCCATACCCGCAAACTTAACAGGCTTTCCAGTAATGGCTTTAACCGACAAGGCAGCGCCGCCTCTGGCATCGCCATCCAACTTACTAAGCATGACAGAATCGATATCCAGCCATTCATCAAAGCTCTGGGCAACATTCACAGCATCCTGACCGGTCATTGCATCCACGACCAGCATGATCTCATCAGGCTTCACCGCAGACTTGATATTTTTCAGCTCGTCCATCAGTGCTTCGTCCACGTGCAGACGGCCGGCAGTATCCAAAAACACCATATCGTGGCCATGCTGGCGGGCATATTGGACGGCTTCCTTCGCGATCCGCACCGGATCTTCCTGCCCTTTTTCAAACACGGTGATCCCCAGCTTCTCACCGCAGACCTTAAGCTGGGTGATTGCGGCAGGACGGTAAATATCGCAGGCTGCAAGCAGTGGGTTTTTACCCTGCCGCTTCATAAGGCCTGCCAGCTTACTGCCGTTGGTGGTCTTACCTGCGCCCTGCAGACCAACCAGCATAACAACAGTAGGTCCGTTTGGGTTAATGGTAATGTGCTTTGTATCGCTGCCCATCAGGGCGGTCAACTCTTCATTGACGATCTTCACGATCATCTGCGCGGGGCTCAGCGCTTCCAGCACATCAGCGCCCACACACCGCTCCGTTACGGACTTTGTAAAGTCCTTAACGACCTTATAGCTTACATCCGCTTCCAAAAGTGCCATGCGGATCTCACGCATTGCTTCTTTAACATCGGATTCCTTCAGGCGGCCTTTGCCCCTAAGCTTTTTGAAGGTTGCAGCAATTTTTTCAGTCAGTCCTTCAAATGCCATACTATTCTCCTAAAGCCCGGGCTGCAGCAACGATCTGCGCAGCCAAAGCAGAAACATTCGGATCATTATGCTGAACCAGCTCCTGGGCAGACTGCAAGATCCTTTGGGACGCTTTCCGGCAGGATACATCCCGGCGAACACAACCGGTCTTCTCCTCCATATTGCAAAGCAGTGCCTCTGTACGGCTCAGATTGTCATAAACACCCTGACGGCTGATCCCCAGCTCCTGACCGATTTCGCCAAGAGAAAGATCCTGATGATACCGCATTTCAAAGCAAAGCTTCTGCCGCTCGGTAAGCAGCGCGCCATAATAATCATACAGCAAAATCAGTTCTGTGCCGTTCATCAGGCCCTCCTGTCAAGGTTCATTACTTGATACCTGCGGTATTATAGCACAGGGTTCCCACGGTGTCAAGTATTTTTCCGTTACACCTAAAAATATTTACAGAAGTCTATACCAGCTACTGACCGCACCCGCAGTTATAAAACCCATTCTCCGGTATAAATTCACAGCCTTCTCATTGGTAGAAGCGACCTCCAATTGGATTTGTTCGCCGCTCAGGGCATGATTCAAGGCAAGGACAACATCCTCGCCTGCACCCGGCTTGACCGAGATCACCGTATCCATCTTCTCGCCGGAAGCCATACCGATCCCCAGCAGCTCATCTCCCCTGTGAATATAATAGCCATTCCCCTGCTCCAAAAGCATTTGACCATCACGGGATGTCATATATGAAAAATTTGGAACGTTGGACATACGGTTATTGTAAATCTCCCGCCAATTATCGATCGTCTGCTCTGTAACAGGAAACAATGCTGCATCTGTATCAGGAAGCGCCTCTCGGGTGCTTATCATACGAAGGATCTGAGTATGAAACGGATATTTCTCAAGATAAGGATGATTTGACCCATAGATATGCTCAGCACCAGCCATTTTGCAAAATTCCACACATTCAGCCACCAATTTCTCCGGCTCAAGGGTGCTTTGAATTTTAATATAAGCTGTTTTTGTGTAAGGAATCTCTTTTAATGTCAAACTGGCAACACCGTTATCCGTGGTAAAAACCGGAAAGTCCTTCATAAAATCACCTCCTGCACCACATTCTACCATATATGATCATAACCGTCCATCTGGATTTTAATGGAAAAATTGTTAACATTTCAAATATCACTTGATTTCGTAGTAAAAAACCATATAATATCCACGGACACAAAAGCACAGAAAGGAGGTTTGTTCCGTGAATAAGGTCATTTGCAAAAAGGAATACGACACGGAAACCGCTACGCTTGTCAAGAAATATACATACAGCTACTTTGGCGATCCGGCAGGCTTTGAGGAATCGCTGTATCAAACACCCGGTGGATTGTATTTTCTTCATGTCAACGGCGGTAGTGATTCCCTTTATCCTTCCGAGGACATTATCCGCCTGGCAAAAGCCAAGGTAAACGATTGGCTTGAAACCCACTAATAATTTTTGATTCTCGGGTCTGTTGCAAAATTCAAAAAGCTATCGTTAGAATTTGTATGGGCGACGATTTGTCGCCCGCGTGCGATCACAGGTCGTCCTTACGTCCGCAGGACGTAGAGGCTTGTAACATTTAAGGGTGTGCTGCAGCTCAATTTTGCAGCACACCCTTCTTTTCTTTTCTTGACAACTGTGATATCCTTATATAATAAGGATAAAAGAATTTTTATATGGATGATGCTTATGAAAAAGATTACCTTTTTAATGACTTTAATACTCCTTGCAGGACTCTTTTCCGGCTGTCAGACAAATACAGAAAGCTATCAAATCGTTGCTACCACCCTGCCTGTCTATGAGTTTACTTCTGCACTTTGTACTGACACAGATATTACGGTCGGTCGTTTGATCACAGAAAGTGTATCCTGCCTGCATGACTACACACTGCAGACATCACAAATGCGCATGATAGAAGCTGCAGAAGCCATTGTGATCTCAGGTGCAGGACTGGAGGACTTTCTGGATGATACGCTATCCGGAAAGCATACGGTTATTGATGCTGCAGCCGGTATTCCTCTTTTATGCAGTGAACACGAGCATGACCATAGCTCGCACACCCATGAAGAAGACCCCCACATTTGGCTTTCTCCGGAAAATGCCACAGAGATGGCCATCAATATTTGCTCAGACCTGACAACTCTTTACCCACAATACACAGAAGTATTCTTAGATAATCTGGAAGCACTCCTTTTGAAATTTGACGCACTCAAAGCCTATGGATCACAAACACTTTCCCAGCTTTCCTCCAGAGAATTGATCACCTTTCATGACGGTTTCTCCTATTTTGCAGATGCTTTTGATCTGACGATCCTGAAGGCTATAGAAGAAGAATCCGGCAGCGAGGCATCTGCTGCTGAATTAAAGGAAATAATCACCCTTGTTGAAGATCATACCTTGCCTGCAATCTTCACTGAAAGAAGCGGAAGCGATTCTGCCGCAAAAACGGTCAGTGCAGAGACCGGCACTCAGGTCCTCACTCTGGATATGGCCATGGCAGGAGACAGCTATTTTGACGCGATGTATCACAACATTGACACCGTAAAGGAGGGATTGGGATGAATATCAATTCCCATGGCGGTAGCTGCGGACATTCCTGTTGTCTGCGAATACAGGGCCTTTCCGTTAAGATCGGAAATGACAATATATTAAATGATATTGATCTGCATATGCACTGCGGTGAGCTGGTTGC